>JBAXTC010000136.1:0-13441 GCA_037130375.1 Verrucomicrobiota bacterium
ATCGTAGCCGCCGACGGCAGTCGGCGCACTTTTCCTCGATTATCGGAGTGTTAGTCGGAGTGACCATTGCCCCCACCTTTTTCATCTTCGAATCGATTGTCGTCTTGCCAGCGGTTATCATGCTGCGGGCGGTATTCGACGGGGGCAAGGATGCTCTTTGGTGCTTCTTTGTCTTCGGCTGGGAGTGTGCATATCTGGTTGAAGGCCAAGAAATCACCTTGTCATTTGCTTAGTTTAGGCGTTATTGTTCAAGCACGGCTTTAACTACGCGCCATAAACTAATCACAAGTCTGCAAATGGCTTTCCCGCGAGGAACGCCGTTTGACCATCAGCAACTGACGAAACTGGGCGTGTCGTCGGCGTTGGCACATCATTATTTGAAGTCGGGCTGGCTCACACGGCTGGGACGCGGGGTTTATCGGGCCACGGTCGCTGGATGCATCGCCTCAAGGACGGAACATATCTCGTGCTGAAATCATGATGGACAAAGGCTGCATCGAAGTTGTCCGGCTATTGCTCAAAAGCGCACCTGCGATTTTCGAGACGCCACATTTTGCGACGAAAGGTGGCACGGCAATCAACCTCTTCATGGCAGCGTGTCTAAAGAGCATACTGGTTTGCGTGTTTGCGATGAGCTCCGTTTCGGCCCTCTGCGCGGGGCAACCTCGCGACGTTTCGTTCGTCGCGACTTATGACCAGAGTGAGCAACGGTATGTGCTCCTGCTGCCGGAGGCGTATGATTCCACTGAGTCCCATGATCTGCTGGTCTGCCTGCATGGTCATGGGGCCGACCGCTGGCAATTCGTTCAGGAGGAGCGCGGGGAGGCCCGCGCGGCCCGTGACATCGCCCGGCAACAGGACATGATTCTGGTCTCACCCGACTACCGGGCGGCCACATCCTGGATGGGACCCGCCGCCGAAGCGGATCTTGTCCAGATCATCGGCGATCTAAGAAAGCAACACGCCATCCGCCGGCTGGTGCTCTCGGGCGGCTCGATGGGGGCGACCAGTGCCCTGACCTTCACCGCGCTGCATCCCGACCTCGTGGACGGTGTGGTGGCGCTTAACGGGCATGCCAACCACCTTGAATACACGAATTTCCAGGAGGCGATTCGGATTGCGTTCGGAGGAACCAAAGAAGCGGTTCCGGAGGAATACAAGAAGCGCAGCGCGGAGTTCTTTGCCGAGCGCTTCACGATGCCGGTCGCCATCACGACCGGAGGAAAAGACACCACGGTGCCCCCGGACAGCGTGATGCGGTTAGGTCGGGCAATCCAGAAGCACAACCCCGCTGTCCGCCTGGATTTCCAGGAGACGCGAGGTCATGAAACCGACTATGCCGCCGCCCTCTCGGCGTATGAGTTTGTGATGCGGGCGCTTGCCCCGAAACCGGTCCGCCTTTCCATTGCGATCAACGGAAAGACCATTGCGCCCGCGGCAGGCTCGGTCGCAGGTGTTTGGTTTTACGCAGACGGACCGACGGGAGCGCAGGCGTTGCTCACGGGCCACGCTGCTGTGCCGGGGTCCTGGCGGATGACCGCGGCGCTGAACACGGGGGATGAGGTGCGGGTGTCGTTTGCCCCCGACGGAGCAGAGCTGGTTCAGTTTCGGGCTGAGCCGTTGTCTCCTGCAGCCTTGCGTTGCTCGGCAGAGACCAACGGGCTGGTCTTCAAAGCCGTCTCCAGCCCCGGGGCTGTGCGTCTCACACAATTCGCCTTGCATGGTGGCCCTGCCTCCTTCGCACCCGAACGCCGCCCTTTCTCGCGCGGGCCGGTAATGGCCTCCCCCGATCCGCATCCGGCGATTGCCAACGCCTTGGTCGAGTGGGACTGGCGGGTGCAGGACGGGATACAGACGCCCCGGGAGCCGCGAACGTACCGCCAGGCAATTGAGAAAATCGCGTGCCAAATCGACGCCCTGGTCGCTGAGCGGCTGGGGTCGAAGACCCTTGGCATGGACGAAGAGTCCGCCTGGAAAATGCTGCGCACCGCTGGTTGGCCGGCCGTCGGAGACACCTCCGCCGGGGAGACAAGCTGGCTGCAGGTGCATCGTTTGCGTCGCCAAATCGTTCTCTCCAATCCGCTGTTCAGGCTCCCATCCCTGCTGTTCGTAAAACACGTTCCGTCCGTCATGAGTCATCAACTCACGCAGGTTTATGGGTATTGTGCCCGTCCGGGCGGGGGCCTGTTTGTGTTGGCGGAACCCGGGGTTAGCATGCGCACACGCGACATCACGCCTGCCACCCTCCCGCCCGGCAACTTCATGACGCCCGAGCTTTCCTGCGACGCGCGGAGAGTGCTGTTTGCCTATTGCCCGGTAAAGGAAGCGCCCGGTTCGTGGGATTTCAACGATCAGACCAGGCACTTGCGGTATCACATCCACGAACTCTCGCTGGATTCCGGCAACAGTCGCACTCTGACCGAGGGTGATACCGACAATTTCTCCCCGGTTATTCTGCCTTCCGGTGAAGTCCTCTTCGTTTCAACCCGGCGCGGCGGCTACCACCGTTGCGGACGCGGTCCATGCTTTGTTTACACCCTGGCGCGAATGGGAGCGGACGGCCAGAACGCACGGAGCATTTCGTTCCACGAAACCCATGAGTGGGATCCCTGCCTCTTGAATGACGGTCGGGTCGTTTACACGCGTTGGGATTATGTGGACCGCAATGCGGTGCATTACGAGCAACTTTGGTCGGCGCTTCCCGATGGCGGCAACGTCCAAATCTACTATGGGAATAATACTTGGAATCCAACCGGCATCTGGGAGGCGCGCGCGATTCCAGGGACTTCGCGTATCATGGCTACGGCCTCCCCGCACCACGGCATGAGTGCCGGGTCGGTCATCCTGCTGGACACCACCCGGGGTGTGGACGGAAAGGAGCCGCTGACTCGCCTTACCCCGGACGTGCGTTTCCCGGAATCCGAATCTCCGCTGGCGTTTGGCCCAAGCCCGACCGCGTATGACTTTGACACGCCGGTCACCCAGTATTGGCGCACTCCTCTGGTGGAACCGTGGAGAGAGGAGGTCGCCCCGGAGGAGGAAAAGCGATGGCCGGGGCATTGCTACAAATCACCGTGGCCACTCTCCGAGAAGTTCTTCATCGTCTCCTACAGTTTCGACCAACTGGTGGGCGAACCCGGACCGAATATTCCCAACATGTTCGGCCTCTATTTCGCCGATGCCTTTGGCAACAAGGAGTTGGTTTACCGCGATCCCGCGATCTCCAGTCTCTGGGCCCGGCCGCTGGCCAGTCGCGCTTCGCCACCCGAGTTGGCAACTGTCAACTCTCAGAATGAGGCAAACGGCACCTTCTTCTTGCGCGATGTTGGGGAGAGCTGGCCTGGCCTGCCCGGCGATACGCGCATCACGCATCTGCGGATCATCCAGGTGTTGCTCAAGACCACGCCCAACGCGGACTCCCCCAGAGTCGGTGCTGCGTTTGCCGCACCGGGCAAGCAGGTGCTGGGAACGGTGCCGGTGGAGGCTGACGGCTCAGCTTCGTTTGTCGTGCCAGCCCGGACACCGGTGCTGTTCCAGGCGCTCAATGCCCAGGGACGCGCGGTCCAAACGATGCGCAGTCTTGTGTATCTGCAGCCTGGCGAATCTCAGAGTTGCACCGGATGTCACGAACACCGAATGAAGACAGCCTCCCTGGGGGCGCCAGCACAGGCCCTCAGGCGCGCACCCTCCAAGATCAAGCCCGGGCCGGACGGCTCGCGTCCCTTCAGTTATCCGCGCCTGGTTCAGCCCGTGCTCGATCGGCACTGCGTTACGTGCCACGATGGCAAGGACCCCAAACGTCCAATATTGACCGGCGAACCGGAAGGGGCTTTTACGAAATCCTATAACGCCTTGGTGAGCCGTGTTTCTTTCACCGCCTGGGGCCGTCCCGAGCAGAACTTTGAGCCGATGACCGAGCCGATGCGCTTCGGCGCGGTGGCCAGTCCGCTGACGAGAATGCTGGACCAAGGCCACGGCAAGGTGACGCTGAGCCCAGAGGAGGATGAGCGGTTGAGCACGTGGATAGATGCCAACGCGTTGTTTTACGGAACTTTCGATGTGAACGAACAAAGGAAACAATTAGCTGGCCAGGTGATTGACGGCCCGAAAGAGTGAAATTCGGGCGGACTGCAATCATCCGGGTTCTTACCTGTCGCCGGGCGGGTCAACATGGTATTGACCGGTGTTGTTGGTTGTGGCGCCGCCGGTCGCCAGACGGAGCGCCTTGTGTTAATGACGTCCGGCTCATTGTTTATTTTTGGGGATGGCAACGGTGATCACATTGGACGGTCCCGTGCCTCGTGGCCCTTGAGGGGTCTGCAGGACGGCATACACCCGGTAGCGATACGTCATGCTTGGTTGGATAGCTTTATCAACAGCATTGGTGATGGCCTGCCCGCCCTGACCGATGATGTTAGCGAAATCCATACACTCGGGTCCGGTACAGCGCTGGACGACATAGGCGACTTCTCCCTGAGCGTGATCGGTCCAGCGCAACTCCACGCTCCCATGCGTTACGTTGATGGCATGCAAGTCGCTGGGAGCGTCAACCGACGGAGGGCCGGGTTTGGGCCCTTCCTGATTAGAGTCCGGGGGGATCGGGGGAGGTTGGGGCCGCTTCCCGGGAGCATCGAGTTGTGCGCGAGCGAGGCCGTAACGCTTTGTGATGAAGGCTTCCATGGACGAGATAATGTCCTGGTATCCTGTATCGGAGGGAACCGTCATTCGCCGATGAGGATAAGGATCTGCCTTCAGGGCCGGCTGAATTTGCTCGTACAAGCTCCGAAGTTTCGGTATGAGAATTTCGGGCCGGAAGAAACGTTCCAGGATGGCGTTAGCTTGTTCCCGGTAGATTTTGAGCAGGACCGGGTCGGAGACGATCCTTTCCATCAACGGGCGACCCGGGATGGGGGCTGGCCAAGCTGCATTCCAGCCATCCAACACAGGGACACGATCAAACGCTTTGTCCGCGAACCCGACATCCAAATCCCATGGAAGGTACGTCCAGCGCTGATCGGCGGGATTTCGATACAGATAGTAATTGTGCGGTGCCCATCCAGTGTATTGATCGAAGGCACCCGCAAAAAGCATGACTGCCGTGGTTTTCAGAAAGGCCTCGGCATCCAGGCTGCGCCTCAACTCCGCCTCTGTGCCCGTGGGGGAATCGATGCCGTGTATGAATTGCACCAGTTGATCGTATGCCTCCAACTCACGGCCAGAGTGCAATTCAAAGGTCTTCTGATAGAGCGCCGGATCGGCGCCAAGATAACGAAAGTCGGCTCCCGGACCGCCTTGGGACACCTTAAACAGTGTTCCCTTGTCAGCTCCGAAGTGGCGTTCGATGAATGATTTGTCGATCCGCTCCACATTCAGATAGACGCCAATGTACTTTTCGTTCAGGTAAACCTGGGCGTAATTGCAGCGTGAAGCCTTCACGCCGAGATCCCGGAGCGCATCGGTGATGATGCGTAAGCTGAACAGACTGCCGAATTTGATACCGTTATCCAAGGCGACATGACGCAAACCCAGAAATCGCTGGCCTCTCTTGAATTCCGAGAATGCGATTACGAATCCTCGCTTGTACGGTGAGTTGAGATCGGATGAACTATTGCCTTTGTAGCGGACACCCACATCCAGCAACCGTTGGTCGTTCCAGCGGAACGTGCCCGGAACGACGATTCGCTCCGGGAGGCCACGGTGGAGCCGATCGAGATCTGCGGGTTTGACATCCAAGTGGATTGTTTGGATGGCCTTGGAGTCATAGAATAGGTCTGTGGCATCTTTGGCCGGGGCAGCCGCAACCATTCCCACGTAGAGCGGGAGCAGGAAGAGCAAGCTCACGGCACGCGCTGCCAATCGACCTGCCTGTGCAATGGCAATGCTCCAAGACACTGCATTTCCAAGTGGAGATGTTTTCAATGTGCATCTTTCTTTGCCGTCTTCAGGGCGAGTCGGCAGATTGTGATAATGCTGTCGCCAAGTCACCCCGAACCGCGATTTCGCCGATCCTGGGCATCTCTCTGGCATTCCATCTAAAGGCCGCTTTCGATGGAAATAACGACACGACCACATCTGCAAAAGCTAACCTTCCTTGCTGAGAAATCAAGCGCTGATGCTGATGCTGATGCTGATGCTGATGAATAGTCTTATTGAGTTTTCTGGGAACGGTTCACTCCTTCTTGCGAGACAGGCGGGTTTGCTGGTAAGGTTGCAGATGCAGCCAGATTCGGTTTCAACCGCCGGACCCCAAAATCTGATTTATCCCGTGACATCGATTGTCGAGCGGATCGATCTGGCGAAGCTTTTTGCCGAGAATCGGGCGCTCGAAGTCGAATTGGGCAGCGGCGACGGTTCGTTTCTGGTCGAGTACGCCCGGCAGCATCCCGAGCGCAACTTTATTGGGGTGGAACGGTTGTTGGGCCGCATTCGGAAGCTGGACCGCAAGGGCCGGAGGGCCGGATTGAAGAATTTGCGAGGGGTGCGCATCGAATCCTCTTATTTTCTCGAGTACCTTTTGCCGCGGCACTCAGCGGTGGCGCTGCACATCTACTTTCCCGACCCGTGGCCAAAGCGAAAGCATCGCCGGCATCGGCTCATTAACGAACGTTTTCCCGAGTTGGCCAGCCAGGCGCTCGCGGTTGACGGCACGGTTTATCTGCGCACGGACGATCAGGATTATTTTGAGCAGATGGTGGCTGTGTTTGCCGCCAGCCCGGCGTTTGGCCCGGTGGAAGCGCCTGCCGACCTGCGCGCATTGCCCACCGATTTTGAAAGGGATTTCGAGGCGCGGGGCATTAAAACCCTGCGGGCGGCATATCGGACGGGTTGTTGTCAACCCGTGATAGGTGATAGATAAGCAGTGGCCGGTGATTGGAGAGCGGCAAACGCCGATGGACGGCCTTCCAGCGATCGGCAAACGCCACTGGTCAGATGTCGATGACGGGGCCGCTGCCTTTTGAGCCAGAATCGGGCGGGCGCCGATGGTGCTCGACCCTGACCCGGGATCGGTTGACGCCGGTCAGGAAGCCGAGGATTGACGAAACAAAGCTGATGACGAGCGCACCCCAGAATGCAGCCCAAAAGCCTTCCACCTTGAAATGAAGCTGGGGCAGGGAGCCGACGATATAGAGCAGGAATCCATTGATAATGAACCGGAAAAGCCCGAGGGTAAGAATCAACAGCGGAAAGGTGAGCAGCATGAGGATTGGCCGCAGCACCGCGTTGAGAATCCCGAGCACCAGCGCGGCCACGAACAAATCCAGCGGTTTCTGGTAATGGATGCCGGCGACGACATTGCATGCCACCAACACCGCGAGGGTGTTGATCAACCAGTTTTGAATGAATCTTTTCACACTTCAACGCGAAGGAACGCAACCTGAGTTTCGGCCTGCAAGCTGGCTTGCCTGAGGCTTGCAGGAATCAGACCCGACTGGCCCATCGACAGGGGAACGCTGCCGGTCGCATCCCGGAGCTGTGCCTCGCCGGCCAGCACGAGGATGATTTGCAGTTTATTCGGTCGAAGCGGCACGTTTGCGCCCGCATCCAACTGATGTGCCTCGACGGTGAACAAGGGATCACGGACGAGAGGTCGCACCTTGGCCGGTCCAGCGACGGCGAACTCGCTCTGAATGAGCGAGGGTTCGAAGTCGTTGAAGTCGATGCTGGCGAGCGATTGCGCGAGGTGCAGTTCGCGGGGTTTGCCATCCAGACCGGCGCGGTTCCAATCAAACACCCGATACGTCGTGTCCGAGTTCTGTTGAATTTCAAAAATCACCATCCCGGCGCCGATAGCGTGAACGCGGCCGCTGGGCAACAGGATGGCGTCATCCGGCCGCACGCGGATGCGATGGAAGCACTCGGCGACCGTTCCGGACTCGAGCTTGCGTTCAAACTCCTTGCGCGTGACGCCGCGATTCAGTCCGACGAACAGCTCAGCGCCCGGCACCGCCTCCGCGATGAACCACATCTCGGTTTTCGGCTCGCCCCCGAGGGCGGCCGCCTTATCCGCCGGCGGATGCACCTGGAGGGAAAGTTTGTCTTGGGCATCAAGGATTTTGATCAACAGGGGGAATCGCCCCTGTTCCGACCGGGCGGACCCCAGCATCTCGCTGGCATGATGTGACATCAGCCAACGCAGGTTAGTGCCCGCCAGCGGGCCATTAGCGACCACGCTGGCGTCGCCCGGCCGGTCGCTGATTTCCCACGACTCCCCAACCGGGACAGCGGGCGGGAGCGGTTTGTGGTACAGCCGCTCCAAATTGCGTCCGCCCCAGACACGCTCCTTAAGGATGGGATGGAAAGTTAGCGGGTAGAGCATTGCCCGGCGATTCACGCCTCGATTTTGTCAACAGCCACGGGTTGTTTTTCCGAGAAACGCCCGAAAGCGCGGAATTTTGCATACCGTTGCTTGAGGCGGTCGGCCGGAGGCAACGTCAGAAGGTGACTCAGATGCTTGAGCAGGCAATCTCGGAGCGTCTCGGCCGTCTTGTTCGGGCCGGTATGCGCCCCGCCCAGCGGTTCGGGCACGATCTCATCCACCAGGCCCAACTTGAGCAGGTGGTTGGAGGTAATCTTGAGCGCCTCGGCCGCCTTGGATGCTGCGGCCCGGTCTTTCCAAAGGATTGCCGCGCACCCCTCAGGGCTGATGACCGAGTAATAAGCGTTTTCCAGAATCAGTACCCGATCGGCTACGCCGATGCCCAGCGCGCCGCCGGAACCGCCTTCACCGATCACCGCGGCAATGATTGGCACCTCGAACAGCATCATCTCGCGCAGATTCACTGCGATGGCCTCGGCGATGTGCCGCTCCTCGGCCCCAATGCCCGGGTAGGCCCCGGCGGTGTCAATGAGCGTGATGATGGGCAGCCGGAATTTGTCCGCCAACCGCATCAGCCGCAACGCCTTGCGATACCCTTCCGGATGCGCTGACCCAAAATTACGCCGGATGTTCTCCTTGGTGTCGCGGCCTTTTTGCGTGCCTATCACCATTACTTTATGCCCGCCCAGGCAGGCAAAACCGGCAACCACCGCCCGGTCTTCGGCAAAAAGCCGGTCGCCGTGCAATTCGTTGAAGTCTGTGAACGCCCATTTCAGGTAATCAAGCGTGAAAGGCCGCTTGGGATGCCGGGCGATTTTGATTCGGTCCCAGGCACTGAGATTGGCGAAAATCTGCCGCTTGGTTTCTTCGATCTTCTTCTCGATGATGGCCACTTCTTCCTCGAGGCAGATGCCCAGGGAATGCTCTTCAGGATGTTTTCTCAACACCTCAAGCTTGCTTTGCAGTTCCGCAATCGGCTTTTCGAAGTCGAACTGGTGTTTCATCGGCTTGAACTTAGCCAATTCCCGCCCGTCAGGCAACGCCGATTTCGTACAGACAAAGAGCCGGATTTGCATCCGGCTCTTGGTGGTGACGAGGTTTATACGCCTTCACCCAGGCGCTCAGAAGGGTAATGCGGCCAACTATTCGGTCGCTGTTCGAACCGCATTACAAGCAAAACCACTATGCTAACCCTAAACGAACAGCGAAATCGAGATATGCTCTGAGTATAAGATACAAAAGCCTTCCTACTTGTTCAAAAAGAATTCTCGGAATTTCTCCGCAGATCGCCTTCGGGCGGCTCAATGCCCCGGGTTATTCATCTTCGCTGATCGGTCTTCTCGCGACGCGCAAAGCCGCTGATGCTTCGGCCTTCACCCAGACGACAGGTCATCAAGTCATCGAATCGCGCGGATTGGTTCATGTGCAACCACCGCTGACACCCCGGCAGATTTCAACCACCGATCAAGGTTTGGGGGGTGTAACCTCGGGCGACGGGACCGGCGGTTTAGGTCCGTCATCGGACAGCGATTCAGGTGGTGGTGTGGGAATATCATTTGGTGTTATCCGCCGGGCCCCGCCTGCCACGGCGATTTTTCCATCCCCATCGGGTTGTAGTCGTGGTCGTGTCCCCAGGTAATCGTAGGTTTGGCGGAGGATGACGTCGCCGTCTGGGTTGAACACGGTGTAATTGAAGGCGTGCGGCTGGTCCTGATAAAGCACGTGCAGGTTGCTGAATTTATCCACTTGCGGCTCCGGCCGGCCGAAAGAGACAGTCGGGCCGATCGTGACCACGCGAAACGCCTTCGCGCCGGAGGCATCTGTCAACCGCAGGTAGAGGCGAAGCTGGGATTTGAGATAGTGCGCTTGTTGCAAAATGTATTTGCGAACTTCTGGAGTGGAGTTGGTCGCGCCGGCAGATTTGGGCACCCCGATTATCTGTTCCCACAACTTGGCCCCCTCGATGATATCGAATTTTCTAGGAGGGCTGGTGATTTCGCGGTCCCAGTCTTTGATCCTAAGAGTCGCGGTGACTGAATAGCGCCCCGGGATGGTGGCGGAAAAGTACGGCGCCAGGTCCACGCGTTTGGTTCCCACTTTGGATGACGGCAGCAGAAACTCGCCTGTTACGGGGACATCGCCGGTTTTAGGGACAACTTCCCGGTCGCCCGATTCCACGGAAAAGGTCAGCCAATTGTCCTCCGCGCCGAGCCGCAACGCCTGTCCGGAGCGGTTGGTGATGCGCACCGCCGTGATAATCGCCTCGCCTGGCAGGAACTGGTCCTGGTCCTGGGTAATCTCGACGGTCACCTGCGCCGACGCCGGGGACAATGCAGTCAGGAGGAGACCGAGCCATAAGCCGATTTGTTTCATGAACTTACTCTATGTCGGTCTCAGAGAGTGGCAAGCCGCAAAAGGAGGGCCGAGGCCTGATGGACGGGAGGCGAGGGTGAAAATGCGACGGGCGAGATTCCGGGTCATATATTTTCCAAGCGCTTCATCACCGCTTGAAAGGCAGCGGTGGGCGGCAGGGCACTCAGGCACTCGATCGGCTTGGCGTTCGTGCATCGAGCTTTCAGACACGGAACACACGGCAGGCGCAATTGCAGAACCCGGTCAACCTGACGGTAAGGGCCGGTGCGGCGCGGTTCGGTGGGGCCGAACAGGGCAACCACCGGTTTGCCCAGCGCGGCAGCGACATGCATCGGGCCAGTGTCGTTGGTCACCATCATCTCGCTGCACCGAATCCACTCGACCATTTCGAGCAACGAAAGCTTCCCCGTCAGGTCGAGGCAACGCCGCCCGGGGAAGCCGGCGATGGCTTGACCCAGGGGCCGATCTTCCTCCCCGCCCAGGATGGCGAAGTGGAATTCAGGGTGAGCTGCCGCAACCTGGCGGAGAAGTTCGACGAAGTGCCCGGCGGGCCATCGCTTGTTCAGCCAGCGCGCGCCGGGTTGGAGAATAATCCACCGCGCTTGGTCCACCGGCCATTTTCGGCGAATCGCTTCTGCCGGCGCGGGGCGATCGGGCAGCCATTGGAAATTCCAATGCGCTGGCACGCCCAGGGGCCGAAGCACACCGAGATACCAATCCACCGCGTGGGTAAGGGGCGATGGACGCCGCACGATGACATCGTAAAAGCCCCGCGCCCCCTCGCGCGGTTCATCAAGCCCGACGGACAGCTTCCCATTGGCAAGCCAGCCGAACACCCCGCTGCGCATCAGGCACTGCAAATCGATGACCCAATCAAATGCCTGCTGCCGCATCCACCGGATACTGTCGGCGATTTCGGGCCAGTGCCGGGGCGCGGCCCAACGGCGCCGGTAAAAATGAACCACTCCCTTCAGGTCCGGATCGCCTTCCAGCAACGGCGCGAGCTTCGAGTCAATCCACCAGTAGATCTCGCTCGCGGGAAGGTGCCATTTGATCAAGCGCAGGACTGGCAGCGCCTGGACCACGTCGCCGAGCGAGCTAGGCTTCAGGATGAGGATCTTCACGCCGAGGCGGAGCTCGGCGTTCGAGTCTTGCGCAAAATGGGGCCTGTGGGAAAAGGCCTCATGGGCTGGCGTTACCGTCCGAAAGCCAGGCGTTCGGCCAGACGCGGGGGCAGGCCCGCTTCGAGGATTTTCCGTTGTGCCGTGGCGATGTCATATTCCAGACGCCGCAGCTCGATGGTTCCCTCGTCCGTGTCATAGACCACGTACGCAGACTTGGGGTTGTTATCGCGGGGCTGGCCAACGGCGCCAACGTTCACAAAGTATTTCTTGCCTGCCTCGATCTTGAACTTTGAATAAGTGCCGCCCCGGACCATGTTGTCGCGGATGAAGGCGACGGGCACATGCGTATGGCCGAAGAAGCAGACCGCGGTATTCTGATAAGTGAAGCTGGCTGCGGCAGCCAGTTTATCGAAGACGTAGCCCCATCGCTGCGGACCATCGAGGGTGGCGTGGACGATCGTAAAGCTGGTGACCATCCGCGCATATTTCAGGTCGCGCAGCCACTGCCGGTCCTCCGGGGTCAGTTGTTTGCGGGTCCAGCTCACCGCCTCAGCGGCGGCGGGGTTGAATCCATCCAAAGGCTGGTCCGTCGAGCAGTACTCGTCGTGATTACCCTTTACGACGGGGATATTCATCTTGCGGACAATATCCAGGCACTCCTTGGGATTGGCGTTATAGCCGACCACATCGCCGAGGCAGGCATAATGCGTACATTTCTGTTGCTTGATGTCCTCCAAGACAACTTGGAACGCCTCGAGGTTGGCGTGAATGTCGGCTATGATGGCAAACTTCATGTCACTATCTTACAATTTCAAACCCGCGAAATTCGTTCTTTGCTTCGGCCCAAACAACGGCTTCTTTCCGAATAAAATGGTCCATACCCGACTCGCGAATTGCCTGCCGAAAGGCTTCCAGCTCGTCTTTGGCCCCTTCAGCGACCAATTCGACCGCGCCGTCGGGCAGATTTCGCACTGTGCCCGTCACGTCGAACCCGCTGGCGACCGACCTGACGGTATAGCGGAACCCGACGCCCTGCACCTGGCCCGAATAAAAAAGCTGCATTCGCCTGCGATTCACAAGACTTGCTCGCGGCAATATGCCACATTCGATCCGCTTCCGGTAGGAAAATCGCCACTCCGCCGGTTTCGACTTTCAGCATGAAACCATAAACGAACTGGGGTGCGCAATGTTTTTCGCGCAGCGTCGCGGTTTGTGGAGAAGTCGCTCAATCAATAGCGCACAGGCGAGGCCGACACCCCAGCGGCATCCAAGTTCATGGAAAGTGTCTGCGAAGGTCATGCGCCCATCTTTGGCACGCCGTGCCTTAAGTTGCGCAAGTGAAGGTGCAGATGTCAGTGCTTGTTCCGTCACCTTGACTTGCCGGAAGGCGCACGTTAATTTTGCGGTCATGCGGAAAGCGATACGTTCCATTTTATGCCAACTCGAAAGCGTCAAGACTCTCAGCGCCGACGAAAAGGTTCTGTTCGCCCGCAGCCTGTCCGCCACGCCCGACGAGCGGTGGCGGATGCACGAACAGTTTTTCCGCTCGCACGACTTGTTCACGCGCTCCAGCAGGAGGGCATTCGGTTTCAAATAGCCGGCATGTCCGCTGCCATCCTGCAGGGCG
>JBAXTC010000137.1:0-13440 GCA_037130375.1 Verrucomicrobiota bacterium
CGGTCCAACCGTTTCAACGGTTTCCCCTGACTTTTGCCCATAATGAGAATTGCTGGCTCGCCCCGCTTCCACCTCCTGCACCACTTTCAGCCTTTAGCCTTCAGCCTTTCTTCGGTAGGCCCCACTCGCCCAACAACCGGTCCACCCGCAGCCACTTCGGACGCCGCGACGGCACCCCCAAATACTGCGGATAACTGCTCCAGGCAAAGGCCGACAGCGCTTGGCCCGGCTTGAGCACCTTCGCTCGCGGCGGATTCAAATGCACGTAATCACACACCGTCTTGAGATACCCGTTGCCGCTCCCATCCACGATCAGCGCCTTATACCTGCCACTAAACAAGTGCCCAAATTCCTTGTGCCGCCGGTTATAGCGGCTGGTATAGGTCCCGAGGAGCCACTTCATCCCCACCACCAGGTTGGGTTGGGGCGTTTCGATGACCATGTGAAAGTGGTTGCCCATCAGGCAATACGCATGGACTTGCCAGCCAGTCTTTTCGCTCGCCTCTGTCAGCGTCGCTAGCGGGCACTACGCCCTGTCGCCGGTGCTGCAATCAAAGGATATTGATATCCTTTGCTCGCCGATTTCCTATTTCGACCGTGGGTGGCTCGGCACCGGGCCGTGCATGAGCCCAGCCGAGAGTATCCGCAACGCGGGCATCCTCTGGCTCAACGAGGACGACACACGCACCTACCTCAACACGCGAATGGCGGACCACGCTGTATATGGTGGGGTGGACAACCTCCGGCAAACCCAGCAGGTGATGCTCCGCAACACGGCCCAGGCCGCCCTGCGCGGCTTCGGCACTTGGTGGATGGATCGCTGGCTACCTGCTGCCCGACAGCGCTGACATCGCCGCAATGAACGAGGTGACCGCTTTCAAACATCGCGCCATTTCACCCAACTCGGCGGAAGCCACACCAACCGAGGCGGGACGAAAGCTCGGCCTGATGGAGTCGTGGGGGCCAAAAAGGGCGATCCAACCCTTATTTACGGTCGAGGCGGCCCCGGCGGAAACGTTGGCTACCTACCAGGACGGTTCTCCCGCCGTCGCCTTGCGCCGCAACCAGCACGGGCTCGACATTTTTGTCGGTGTGCCGGCGCTGACATCCGAACTGGTGCGGGCTTTCGCTCGGATGGCGGGCGTGCATTTGTTCACCGAAGAGAACGCCGCCGTCTGGGCGGCGGAGGGTTTTCTTTCGGTTCAGGCGCACAAGACCGGTCTGCTCGTGATTCACACCGGGCACTCTCGCGAGGTGTCGGACGCCCTCATCGGCGCGAAGTTGGGTCGCGGACCGAGCCTCGTGCTGCTGATGGAAGCTGGTGAAGTGCGCGTGTTGAAATATTGAACGACGTATGGCGCAGCATGACAAAGCCGCAACCACACCCCGCCGTCTGAAAAGCGAAGATTAGAACCAGAGCCGGCCAACAAGCAATCGTCAACCAAAGAAAGCACCATGAATCCCACCAACGCCATTGAATTAAGCGGTGGCAGTTCTTGTTATGAAAAACGCACATTCCAATCCGAATAACGGCCCAGCCAACCTCGCCATCCCAAACCGCCCCGTGCTTACTCCGCGAAAGTTCATTGCCACGACCGCGGCACCCACATGCTGGATGCGGCGCTCTGGGCGCTCAAACTCGGACAGCCTACGCGCATTGAAGCCTCCAGAAAGCTGCGCACTCGCGTGCTAATCATAAACCCGTGGGATGCTAACACCTGTCGGACAATTTGAAGTATTGTGAGACTGTAATTACAAGAAAAACCAAACAACTTGTGAGAGAACTTGTGAAAGCGGGTTTCCAAAACAGAATCCCTAACTTGAAAACAATCGGCGGTATCAACGTAAGACACTAAAAACAAACAAACATAACATGAAGGCAAAAATACAAAGCACCATGCATAAACTCAAATCCCTCGCCCTCGTCGGCGTCCTGGCTGCGGTCGGGGCGGTGACCGCGCACGCCGCGAACATGCTCGTCAACGGCGATTTCACGGCGAACGCTTCGTTATTCAATGCGCAGACAGGTTTCGGGGCCATTGGTTATATCAATGAGCCCAATGTTGCGAACAGCAATCCGTCAACGATCCCGGGTTGGGACCTCCAATACGCAGTGCAGGGGTGGTATTATTATGGTCTTAACGGCGCAGCAACAGGTTTGCCGGAGAATGGCATCAATTCTTGGGGTCCAAGCAACCCGGGCGGGCGCACCTACATGTTCCTTTATCCGGCAGCCGCAAATGCGAGCCAGGTTCTGTCGCTGGCCCCCTTAACGGAATACCAGTTGGATTTTGATGTTGCCCAGACCGCAACGTCTGCGGCGTTCAGTTGGGGTCTTAGTATTGTTGACGGCGCGACGACGTATTATAACGGCACTGCTGTGGCCAACAATCTCGCGTTCGACCACGTTACCTTTACATTCACCACGACGGCGTCGGCCCTCAGTCCCACGATCACGTTGATGAACGTTAACTCTGATTATCAGCATGCCATTGATTTCGCCAACGTCACCCTCCAACTGGCGCCAGTGCCCGAGCCGACGACCATAACCCTGGCTGGTCTCGGAATTCTGTTGGTGGGTGTGGGCCGTTGGGCGCGCCGTCGCCCCGCGTAATGGCTCCGATCGTCAACCGCGTTGAGTATTAACCGGTTCGCGTGGGTGGTGGCAACAACGCCACCCACGCTCCCAAAAATAAAACCCTCGAATTCAGAGGCAATTTCAAAATCCCGTAGCGGCGTCTCGGCAGAGCGCCGCTAAACTGCTTTTCTTGGCCACAAGCGCGGGGCTCTGCCGAGACGCCAAGACGCCGGAAATGTTTTGCACGCCACGCCCGCAATTGGGTATAGGCGAAAGTCGCGCACTCGTGTGCTAAAGATAAACCAGTGTGAGGCTAACACCTGTCTGACCACTTGAGGTATTGTGCCACTCGTAATGCTAGCGGAACAATGAAACAACAAACAGACTTGCGAAAGCGGGTCTCCAAAATAGAAACCTCAAACACAAAGGTACAATATATGAACACACACATGAAATCCATTGTCGCTCTGGCGGCCGCGCTGTGCGTCCTGCCGCTTGGCTCCGCTCATGCCGAGGACAACACCACCAACATCATCAGCGGCACGACCATTGACTACGCCGCCGGCATTTATGTTTTCGGCGATACCGGCACGAACAACTATCTACAGATTGACAGCGGCGGCAAGCTGATCAACTGCGCGAGGACATTCATCGGTAACGGTGCTGGTGCCAGCAACAACACCGCGCTGGTCACCGGTAGCGGTTCGGCATGGGACGTCGGTGCATTAACCTTTGGCTGGAGTGGAAACAACAACCTCTTGAAGATCGCCAATGGCGGCGCTGTCAACGGTATCGGCGCTGGCAACCCCATCCTCGAAGGCGTCGGCACTATCATGGGCTTTTCATGGGCTCCCAGCAGCGGCAACATTCTGGTTACCGACAGTGGTTCCTCTTTCAATGTCGGCGGAGGAATCCTAATGGAAGGCAACAGCAGTCTGACGGTCAGCAATGGCGCCACCGTCGGCGGCATTGGCGGCTATGGGACTTATCTAATAGGGGCTGATATCGGTTACGCCGGTAACAACAAGGTTCTGGTCACAGGTGCCGGCTCCACCTTCATCGCCGGCGGGAATTTATTTCTATTGGGAGATGGCGCTGGAAACAACACGCTGACCATTGCTGATGGCGGGTTGTTTGACTCCCCATCAACGGCAGTGGCAATTGACTTTTTCAGCGGCAACAATCAAGCGTTGGTCACCGGTGCCGGTTCTGCCATAAACGTCGGCACTCAGCCTTTCTATGTGGGCTATGGCCTTTCAGGCAGCAGCTTGGTGGTTTCCAACGGCGGCGCGGTCATCACCACCGGCTCCATTTTTCAAGGGGTTACCGCCGGTGCCAGTACCAACACCATCACCATAACGGGGCCGGGTTCGATTTTGGATAACCAGTTGGGATACAATCCGGTCTGGCTCGGATATGATGCTGCTGCGACCGGCAATATCTTGAACGTGGGCAACGGCGGTCTGCTCAAGACTTTTGTGGTTGTGGCGACCGGGACCAACGGCATGTTCAATCTCGGCGACGGCACGACGCCGGCGACGGCGAATCTGTATTATGTGGAATTGCGTCACGCTACCGCGCGGATGAACATCAACGCTGGCGTGTTACAGCCTGTTTTGGCTATGGCGAATATGATTTGGGGACCTGGCGCTGCCAACAACGTTTATATCCAGAGCGGCGGGTTGGTGGCTGATTGCTCGTTCTTTAACGCCGGGATCCAGATTCCGTTGCGGGAGGATCCCTCCAGCACCGGTGGCGGGCTGACCAAGATCGGCGCCAATACCTTCACCCTCGGCGGCGCGAACACCTACACCGGTGCCACCACTGTAAGCAACGGCACCTTGCAGGTGCATGGCTCACTCCCCAGCAGCACGGTGACGCTGGCCAGCGGCACCACATTGGGTGGCAGCGGTTTCATCGGCACGCCGGTGACGGTTCCGTCGGGCACGACCCTGCAGCCGGGAGGGAGTGGTGACATCACCAACTTGACTGCCACTTTGACCATCAGCAACACCCTCACCCTCGCCGGCACCACGGTGATGGTGCTGAACCGGACCAATGCCCAAACCTCGAGCATGATTTCCGGCATTACCACGCTGACCCAGGGCGGCACGCTGACGGTGACGAATGTGGGCGATGCCTTGCAAGCCGGTGATGCCTTCTCGCTCTTCAGCGCCTCCAGCGTGAGCGCTGCGTTCACCGCCACGAACCTCCCTAGTTTGGATGCGGGTTTGACGTGGAATTTCAATGGCCGTATTTTGAAGGTGATGGGAAATGTGGACCCAACGCCGACGAACATCGTGTATGGCGTGAGCGGAAGCATCCTGACGCTCACTTGGCCGGGCTCACATCTGGGCTGGTATGCGCAGTCCAACTCGGTGAACGTGGCCAGCCCGAGCTCCTGGTTTGATATCGCTGGGTCACAAACCGTCACGAATCTGAGCATCACCATTAGTCCGGCATTACCGCAGGTATTCTACCGGCTGCGCTACCCGTAATCGGTTTGGGGCCTGGGTTTGGGCCGCGGCGGCGTTTTGGGACGCTCCGCGGCCCAGAAATTGAAAAGAGTTGGTTGACGATTGTGAAACGATTATGAAGATCATGAAGAAAGGTCGGCACGCCCACCGTGCGGCTGGCTTGGCGGCATTCACTCTGATTGAGTTGCTGGTGGTAATTGCCATCATCGCCATTCTGGCCGCCATGCTCCTGCCGGCGCTCAGCAAGGCCAAGGAGAAAGCCAAAACCATCAACTGCGTCAGCAACATGCGTCAGATCAGCCTGGCATCCGCCATGTATGTAGATGACAATCAAGGCGTCTTAATGCCTCTCTATTTTGTGGTCGGCAGCCCGTTTATGCCAAACGACTTCAAATGGGACACCAACTATCTCGATGGAAACAATGGCCTCTTTATGTGGAATGATCGCCTGCGGGTGAGTTACGTCAAGAATGCCGGCGTTTTTAGTTGCTCTTCCATGTCAGGAAAATCGACACTAAACAACAGCAAGTACCCTCTCGGCATCGGCATTAACTGGACAGAGCTGTGTTGCTCGGCGCTACCGGTCAGCCTGTCGCCGAGCGGCCTTGACAGACCATGGGTCAAGGTCAGCAGCGTCTCCCGTCCCAGTGCGTGCATCATTTTCGCCGATTCCGGAACATTGATATCCCAAGCCAATGCGAGCGACGCGAATCCAGATAATTGGGTGCAAAAACCAGCCAGTGGCGAGAAAAGTTACGGAACCGAATACTTCCGGACTCCCAACGACACGATGTACCAGGCGGGGGACGCTCGCGCCGTGTCACGCCATGGCGGGCGCTGCAACTTTGGCTTCGTTGACGGCCATGCCGAGACTCTGAAAAACAGCAAGGCCGGCTGGCCATTTTGTCTGCCATCAAATCTGAATTCAGGCCTGTCGGTGCCACAACCTGAAGCGTGCCTGTGGGCGAGGTACCACTAACGGATGTCCAGCAAAATAAATCCCACGGCTCGGCATCGGTATGGGCTTGGCCATATACGAGAGTCGCCGTAACCGCTGCGCGCGAAAATCTGACCACTCAATGTTCTTGCGAGTCGGCTCAAACGCCGAAAGCATGCAAGCCGCGTCGGTGTTCAGCACGTCGAATGCACCTCTGGGCACACCTGCGAGATTATCCACCCGCACGCTGCCCACCTTGCAACATGTGCAGGGCTGCGTTTTCCGGTCGCACTCGAAGTTTCACCAGTGTGTGGCCGAGGGCCGAAACCGAAACGCGTATGGACACTTTGCCGCCCTGTTGCTCCACATCGCCATCTTCAACGATCGCAAAGCCGCCGGGCAGTCCGATCTCGGATAGCGTGAAAGTAAGCGTTCGGATTTGCGGCTGCTCGGTAAAGTTGAAAACGTCCAGAACACTACTACGCGCCTGGGGCAACGTGTGCGCATGCACCGTTTCGTCCAGTCCGTAGAACATGCCTTGCGTATAGAAACGCTTCAGAGGCAGGTATGCCCGCATCGCGGCCTTTTGCGCATCCCACACCGCCGGACTCTGCGGCTTGCCCCCGACGCCCAAGTGCCGGCAGGTGCTGGCATACCACCAAAACACAAGCGCGTTGGTATTGTCTGTCTTCAGCCCCACGTGCAGGTAAAGGGGAATACTGTAAGCCAGGTTGTAGTAGTACAGACTCCTCGCGCGACCCGACAGGAGGTCGTCCATCGAGTTCCACATGAATTCGTGCCCCCAAAGAGAGTCAAAGGAATTCTCGCGCGTGTAAAGATAGTAGGTCGGGGTGTAGTGCGCGGAGCTCGGGCCGGTCACAGGATCGTGCAATTCGATGAGCATTGTCGGGCATGCCCGCTTGACCGCGCTGAGGCTAACTGCTTTCGACGGAATATCTTCTTTGTTTCTTACTTGGTTTCCGGCGGCCATTTATACGTTTTGAATGGCTTCTCTGGGGGCCACTGGTCCGTTCTGAAAGGCGACATCGGCAGGCCAGCCCGGTTTGATACATTTGCTATCGGATAGTTTGCCCAGCCGTATCGTACCGCCGCCGGCTGAGCGACCTGATCACTCCAGACTTCGATCTTCCCTCCCTGCACGATTCTGGCCTGAGCCGGATAGAATTTCTTGTCCGCTCCGGCAATGGCGAAACCGGTGGCGGTCTCTCCCTGAACCATCAATCCGCCGTCCGCGTCTAAAAAGCTCAGCATGGCCTTGGAACCTTTGACTTGCATCGACTTATAGGCCGGCCCTTTGTAGGCTACGTGCTGGCCATAAGCCACGGCTTGTGCGGCCAGGGCTAACCTGTGTCCGACCGGCTCCTTCCGTCGGGGGTGAATCCTATCCGCATCACCCGCGTCGGTGATGACGGCCATCGCGGTATTTGTTACGGTCCGGCTGGTGATCAGTTGCGCCTCCCTTACAACGGCCCAACCGGTGCCTTCGGGGTCAACCGAAACATGGAAGACCGCATCTCTGGCCCACGGGGCAAGCTGGACGAAGAGGAACGGGAAGTCGCCCTGTCCCCAGTCCTCGCGCCAATTGCGTATCAATACGGGAAAGGAGGTCCGGTAATGGTCGGCCTCGGTGGAAACCGTGTTCCCCTCGCCCTGATACCAGATGGCACCGCGGATACCATAGGGAATAATGGGAGCAATCATTCCGTTGTATAACAGACAGAACCCGTTCTGAGGCCCCTCCGCCCAATCCGGCTTGTTGTTAATGTAGGGGCGTGACTCGGGATCGGACATAATGCAGCGCTCACTCGTCCAGGCTTGCACAATCGAGCCTCCATACGAATCGTTAATCAGTCCGACCGGAACTCGTAGAACCTTTCGCAGCTCGCGGCCAAAGTGATAGGCCACCGCAGAGAAGTTTCGCACGGTATCCGGACCGCAGAGATCCCATTTTCCCGATGGCAGGTCTTTGGCAGGCTCCCGCGCCGTAACCAACGGCACAGTAAAGAGCCGTAGCTTGTCGTCCATCGACTGAGCAATCAAATCTTCGGCATTGTCGGTCTCAGCCAGCGGCCACTGCATGTTGGACTGGCCGCCGCACAGCCACACTTCGCCTATGAGTATGTTCTTAAACTCAATCGTGTTTTCGCCCGAAATCGTCATGGTGAATGGCCCGCCTGCATCCATCGGTTTGAGTCTGACCATCCACCTCCCCTCCGAGGTGGTGGTGGCAGCTTCCTGCCCGTTGAATCTTACCGTCACGGTCTCGCCGTCTTTCGCCGCACCCCAGACTGGCACATTGACGCCTCGCTGAAAGAGGGCGTTGTCAGCGAATATTGCCGCCGGCTTGACGGCTGCTTGCAACGATGAGCCGGTCAAAAAGGCGCCTGTCAAAAGCCAAAAAGCCGAAACAACGAATCTTTCTATCGCGAACTTCCTAATGCTGCGTTGGGATTGCATTGAAAACTTCATCCTAACCATTGACCGCAAAGGACGCCAACTTCGCCTTGAAACCATCTCGCTCCAGAACTTCCGGGTTGACGACATTCTCCGGCACCAGACCCCGCGCGGCCCGCAGGATCCCTTCCGACATGGCGACACTCACCAGACGCACCGCGCGATGTGTTGTCGGCAGCCAGTGTGGCGTGAGGATGACATTGTCGAGGCTGGTCAGCGGATCCGCGGTGGCCAGTGGTTCGTGGGCGAACACATCCAGACCGGCCCCGGCGATGCGCCGCTCCTGCAGCACGCGCGCCAACACATCCTGCTTCACGAGTTCACCGCGCCCGGTGTTGATGAAGTAGGCCGTGGACTTCATCAGCCCGAACTCGCGCGCCCCCATGAAACCGCGGGTCGAATCAGTAAGCGCGCAGTGCAGGCTGACGTAATCCGCTTCGCGAAGCAGCGTGTCCATATCCACCAACTCGACCTTGCGCGCCGCCGCTTCCTCGGCACGGCAATGTCGCGAGCACGCCAGAACCCTCATGCCGAAAGGCTCCAGCAGGCGAATGAGCTCCCATGCGATGCGCCCCAAGCCAACGATGCCGAGAGTTCGGCCGACCAGGTCGTCCCCGGTGATGGCGGCTTGGGTGCGCCAATCTCCAGAGCGGGCCATCTGCTCCTGCGCGCTCAGGCGTTTCGCCAGCGCGAGAATGAACAGCATCGCCGCCGATGCCGTGGAATGCGTGAGCGATTCGGGGGCGTTAAACACCGCGACGTCATTGTCCGTGCAAGCGGCCATGTCAATCTTGTCCGTGCCCACACCGGCGCGGCCGATCACGACGAGTCGTTTCGCACCCTGCGCGAAGGTCGAGGCTCGCACGTAAGGACGAATGAGCACGATCCCGTCAGCCGCCGCCACGTGGTGCGGCTCCATCTGCATGCGGTAGAGCATCTCGCCATAGGCCGCACCGAGCGTGACGGGTGACTGGTCCAGGAAGAATCCCTGGCGGACGTGCGGCGCAGCCTGCAACAGGTCTTCACCGCAGTAGCCAGTGGCGACTTTGCCAGTGGCGTCCAGAAAATCGCCCGAATAAAAGGCTTCGAATAAACGCATACGATCTGCCAGCAGTGACGGGGTGTTACTTCACCTGTTTGTAGGTGAGGACCACCGCGCCAGGTTGACTGGGAATGCTGATGAGCAGGCCGCGCTTCATGAGCTCCTCGCCGGTGAAGGTTTGGGCCTCACTCGGACGATCAAGATCGGTCACCTCGTAGCGGGCGCCGACATCCAGTCCTCGGAGCTTGAATCGTCCAGCCTCGAAATTGGAGTCCGGACGACGGAATGCCTGCACGGCTCCTTCCTTCGACTCGGGACGATCATATTGCCAGGCCAGCCAGACATCATTCGCGAGGCTGTAAGACGTCAATGGATAGAAATCGCCCAGATAATTCGGGCTGACCTGTTTGAGCTGATCGAACAGGCGGCGTGCCAACTTGTAATCCAAATCTTTCTTCCGCATATCGAAGCAAAGGGTCAAACTCGGCGACATGTTTGCGCGGAATCCGTAAACATCAATATCGGGTTGGCCATGTTGTCCAATCGCCGATTGCCCGGTTACATAGCCGGCGCCGTGATACGGGATCCAGGAGGCGAAGGAGAAGTGGTGGTTCTGTTGGCTGGTCGGCTCGAACAGGTAATCACTTCGGATCAGGGGCACTGCGCGACGCAAGGTTTCGAGATCATCGCGACGACCGCCGGAGGCGCAGGAGTCCATACGCAGGTTGGGGTGCCGCTGGCGGAGGGCGTCCCAGTAGGCCAAATAGCCTTGAACGTAATGGTTTTCAGTCGTCCCCTGGCGATCCGGAGCATCGGCACCGCGCCAAAATGTGAGGGGATCCATGTTGAAATCTTGACGATAGAAATCGATGCCCTGTTCGGTCAATGTCCGATCAACATGGTTTATAAGCCAGTTCAGGGCCTCAGGATGGCCGAGATTCAGCAAGCTGCCGGGGCCACTGCCAAAGCCTCCACCCTGAGGTGGGGGTGGAACCTCCCCCTTTTTCGAAAGCAACCATTCGGGATGATTCTTTCCGATCCATGAGTTGGGATCACCCACTCGCTCGGGTTCAAACCAGACGATGGTCTTAATGCCTTTGGCCCGGGCGTGGTCGCTGACCGCGCGCAACCCTTTGGGGAAACGAGTCGCATCCGGCTCCCAAGTGCCGGTATTGACCCATTCCCCACCGCAGGGATACCAGCCGGCATCCATCCACCAATAATCCAGTTTCATGCCCTCCTCGAGATAGCGATCTACGAACAGTTTTTGGTTGTCCTCGTTTGCCTGGGTCATCTCCTTGAACTGATGCGAACTGCACGCCACGATCTGGGTCGGCGGCAGCTTCCCATCGGCCGTGCGCGGGAGATTGTGTGCGACCATCCAGCGCCGCCAGAGGTTTTGAGCCGTCACGATGTCCGATCCCTTCCAGAACACCATTGCGATCAGGGGAGAGCGAATTTCCTCGCCCGGTTTCAAGAATGAGTGCAGGAGTCCCTGGCTAGCCGTCACGTGCAGACTTCGATCCGAGTCGCGGACGAACGCGCTCGCCCACTCTCCCGGCCAGCCGATGGCTAGGAATACCCCCCCACCGGGCATTTGCAGGTTGTAGTAGGGAAAGGCGGCGTTGGTTGGACGTCCGCCAAAGGGAGCGAAACGTTTGCTGGCTTTGGGCTCAAGCGTTTGATGAAACGGCTCGAAGCTATCGGCCGTACACCAATCACCTTTGGTGCTATGAAGCACGAATTCGCTGCCCTGGTTTCGCTGGAATGTGACATCCAACGCCTGAATCTGTTCCAGTATCGGAGTGTTCTCCTTGCCCGTGTTCTTGAAATACACCGTCCACTCAACCGCCGGGAAATCCTGATATTCGACACCAACACAGCGCACTTCCAATCCGGTGGCCGGGTCCGTCCAAACCACACGCCGCTCCGTGCGTTGGTTGTCGAGCGCTCGCGAAGAACGTTCCGGTTTCCACTGCGGCAACAGTGCGTCCGAGGATTTGCCGTCATAAGTAAACGAAAACAACGGCCCATTAAAATAATCGCCGCGTTGAAAATCACCGCTGAGAACCTGCGGACCCGCCAACGCGGCGAATCGCAAGCATAAAATCATGACAAGAGTTGCGACAGAAAGCGGAAGCCTGTTTAGGGAACCTCGGCGAACTGCTTTTCGGGGTTGAGGCGAGGATGGCGGTTTGGATTTCGGTGGGTATGGATTCATGACGGCTCCTTTGGTTAGTATGTTAGTATATAAATGAGGGTTAATCGGTTATTAAATTCAAAAGTGCGCGCTGGGTGATGTTCACCTATGGCTGGCGTTCTTTGCTCAGAATCTCCTGCACCTTGGCGGCGACGCAGGCGCCGAACACGGCCTGGCCATAGAGCGCGGGGTGACCACCGTCGTAACTCCCCTGAGTAGCTTTGCCAGTGTTAGGCGCCATTGCGGTCATTAGCGGAATATCTATCCCGTAAACCTTTGCGTCACCCGCCTGGTTACGGGCACTTACGGCGGCGGCAATCTCGCTCCGGTGAATCCCGGCTGGCGGCACCACGCAGAAAATGCGGGTGTTGGGACAGGCTTTGCGGACGGTGCTCAACCACCCGGTATAAGCGCTGGTAAGATCCACGTGGTCATTGTTGCCGTGGGCGCAGAAGAAGTAGTCGGGTTCGGGAACCAGGCGCCCGTCGATCAACCGCGAGGCAGTCGAATCATAGTGGTCCCAGGCGGTGACGCACCCCGGCACGTTATAGGCTGTCACCAGCCCCTGGCCTCCGGAGCCGATCTGGCCGTACTCGCAATTCAACGCGGCACAGACAAATCCGAACCAGGCGCACCGGGCATTATTGGGACCGAGTATCTCCCACGACGTAAACTTGCTGTCAACGCCCACGCCTTCGGTTATCGAATCACCATAGCCGATAGCTTTCCTGGGACGCATCGGGTAGGCGGCCAGTGTTCCCGCCGTATCCATGGCGATTCCGGCAAGGCGCAGGTGGGCCGTGGCGGCGGTCCAGCGGTTCTGGCCGAGATCGGCGGCGCGGAAATAGAACTCGAGTTTGTGAGAGGCGGTGGCATTCAGGCCCGCGGCGACAGGCAAAGTGTAAACCGCGCCGGTTTGCGTGAGTGCGGTTCCGGTAAACGGGCCATCGTCGATGGAGTATTCGACCCAGGGCATCGATGGGACGGGGCAGCCGGTATTGCCGGTGCCGTCGATCACGACACCGATCGTCGCGGTGCCCTGGACCACGGTCTTGAAGTAAGCCCCGGGAAAAGTGGCTTCCGCGCGCGCGCTGGCGCCAGAGCCGGTGATCTTCCACGTATAGGGAGACAATCCGAAATTCGGGTGGTCACACGGAACCGGTGTTGCTGCCGCGCATGAGGCAGAGGTTCCGACAAGCGCCACAAGCAGCAACATTGGATGTATATGAATTCTCATAATGACGTGAGCATTCTTTGATGAATGCCTCGCCTAATAACGGCCGTCGGAGACGATGCGCTGAAATGCCATAGCCGGCTTCCTGGATAAAATCTTGAGACCATTAGAGCCTAAGGCATTTTCGCGCACCAGCGGTTTCTGACAGAATTCCTCCTGTTTTTCGATCAATAGCCTGGCCGCGGGCCAGGCCGGGCGCGGTGTTGGCGCAACCGGCCTGCAGGCGGCTGACTGGCCACCGAGGTGCTGGGGCAACTGGCCCGGCGGGTGCAGCAGGACTGGCAAAGGCGCCCGCACGGTCGATCTGCGTAATTCCGGCGATACCGCGGGCCCACGCGACCAGGTGGAGGTTACGGGGCCTTTGTGTTCGAGGAGATTTATGGCCCTTCAGCGGAGGCTTATCAAGGGCGCGGCGGGCTGGAACCGCATCGGCAGACGGGGATCCTTCGGACGGTCTGCCGACTGAAAGTCGGCGATACGGCAGGTTGGAAAACCTG
>JBAXTC010000138.1:0-13281 GCA_037130375.1 Verrucomicrobiota bacterium
AGTGCGCCGACTGCCGTCGGCGGCTACGATTTTGCAGGTTCTTGAATCCGCCCTGGGGCGCGTGGGGCCGAAAAGCTGGCCTTGTCAACCGGTCAGAACTCGACTAAATTTCATCTCCTATGTTAGCCGTTGCAAGCAAACCCAGTGCGGCTGGGAGTTCTCCCAACCGACCGCTGCCGTTGGAAAGCGGGGAGTTGCTGCACTCGCGCGAATTCCTGCGCCGCTACGAGCGCATGCCGCAGGTGAAGAAGGCCGAGTTGATCGAAGGAGTCGTTTATATGGGTTCACCCGTCAGCGTCCGCCACGCGAAGCCGGATGGTATCATTCAAGTCTGGCTCGGCACCTATGCCAGCCGGCACCCGGATACCGAGGCTCTCCCCAACGCCACCGTCATCCTCGATGCCGAGAACACGGTGCAACCCGATGCCCTCTTGCGCCGTCTGCCCGAACACGGTGGACTTACCCGCGTCAACGACGGTGGCTATCTCACCGGCCCGCCGGAGTTAGTAGTAGAAGTGGCGGCCAGTTCCGCCTCCATTGACCTGCGGGATAAACGGCGGGCCTACTGCCGCAATGGCGTGCGCGAATACCTGGTCTGGCTGGTGGCTGAAGCGCGCCTCGAATGGTTCTGTCTCGAAGAAGACGAATACCGCCCGCAGTCGCCGGACGCCCAAGGTGTGCTGCACAGCCGCGTCTTCCCCGGCCTCCGCATGTCCGTCGCACCGCTCTTGGCCGGCGACACCGGCAACGTTCTGGCGGCATTGATAGACGTTTGAAGCCCGCCATCAAGACGGTCGAAATGATCAGGATTGGAATCCTGCCCTCCTCGGTTTTACGACCCATCGTAGCGATCTCGGATGAAGTTACGAATGACTGATATCTCCAGTTCACCCGCGATGGTGTGGGCTTTCTCAAACTCCTGCCACTCGATGTGCAGGCCCGCCGACTTCAATGTGTTGATTTGCTGCCGCACGCTGGAAATTGGAATCATCGGGTCAAGCGTGCCGTGCGTGATGAGGAAGCGCTGCTGAAGGGCCACCGGCGAAAGTTCGCGGACTAGTTGCTCGGGCTCGCATACGTAGCCGCTGATGCCCAGGATCCCGGCGAACCGATGAGGGGAGCGCAACCCGATTTCGATCGACATCAAGCAGCCTTGCGAAAAGCCCCCGAAAATAGTTTGCTCGGCAGGGAAACCTTTCTCGCGCTGCAATTCAAGCAGTTCGAAAAGCAAATCCCGGCTGCGTTTCACTCCCGGAATGATGTCGCCCGCGAAATCGAACCACGAATAGCCACCGTAATAGTCATCGGGAGCGTTGACCAGCAGGTAATTCAGCCAAGGCAGATTCAGCGCGCTCGGCATCCAGCGATAGCCTTCCAGACTGTCGCCCAGGCCGTGCAGCATGACCAGCAAACGGCGGGAATTCTTTTGTTCCGCCGGAATCATCTCGTTCTCCAACATGGCCACAGAATTAATGAATATGCCCTTAAAGGCAAAGGGATTCGACAAGGGATTCGAGGGAAGTATGAAGCGCGAGGGTCGTAGCGCAGGTTTTCCAACCTGCCGTATCGCCGACTTTCAGTCGGCAGACCGTCCGAAGGCTCCCCGCCGTGCGCCTTCCATGCTTGGCCACTTTCGGTGCATCAGCAGGTTTTCAAGCTGCGATACGGAAGATTCAAAATGCTGAGATGCGCACTTCCTGCACGTGCGCATTTTCTGCGTGCTTTGCCTGCCAAAACCGCTTTAACTTGATGCCATGACAATCTGGCTCTTGGCTTTGGTGTTGATGGCATCCCTGGCGGGACTTGGATACCGGCAGGGCGGTGTTCGGGTGGCATTCTCTTTGGTGGGCATTCTGCTGGGTGCGTTGCTGGCCGGGCCGCTCGGGAAACTGCCCAAGCCCATACTCGTGGTACTGGGACTGAAGAACCCGACGCTGCCATGGTTACTGGGGCCGCTCATTATCTTTGTGCTGATATCGATCATCTTCAAGGTGGCCGCTCTCATGGTGCATCAGAAAGTGGACGTCCATTATAAATACCACACAGGCGACTTGCGGTTGGTGCTCTGGGAACGCTTAAATCATCGGATCGGTTTGTGCCTTGGCCTGGTCAACGGCGCCCTCTATTGCATCCTGATTTCACTGGTGATTTACCCGTTCAGCTACTGGACGGTGCAGATGGCGACATCCGACAATGACCCAAGATCCGTCAGGATTCTCAACGCGATGGGTCGCGACCTTCAAAGCACTGGTTTTGCGAAGGTGGCGCAAGCGCTCAATCCGATGCCGCAAGTGTGGTATGACGCGGCCGACTTCACGGGCCTGATTTACAACAACCCCCTGAGCGAAGCGCGGCTAGCCCGCTACCCGGGCTTCTTCGGATTGGCGGAGCGCCCTGAAATCCAAGACATGGCCAGCGACAACCAGTTCACCGAAATGCGCCAGAGGCGAGAGCCGATCATGAATGTGATCGATCATCCAAAAACGCAGGCCATTCTTAACAACCCCGACCTGTTGCGTTTGATCTGGGCCACCGTTGTGCCCGACATGAAAGACTTCATGGCATACCTCCAAACAGGCAAATCGCCCAAATACGATTCCGAGAAGATTCTCGGCCGCTGGAACTTCGACGTGAATGTGGCCCTGGCCATGGTTCTGCGCACCAAACCGAATATCTCATCGCGCGAGATGATGCGGCAGAAGGAATGGATGCTGGCAGCCTACTCGAAGACTAGTTTCCTGGCCAAGACCGATCATCAGGCCACTTTGAAGAATGTACCCCAGGTTCGGGCGGCTGCTCCAGGAGCAGCACCTGGCTTCGCGCTGCAGACCATGCAGGGAACGTGGAAAAACCTGGATGGCAAATATCAAATCACGGTTTCCACGGGAAGCAAAGACGCGGACATGGCCACGGTCGTCGAGGGCGACCGTCTCACGATTACGGGTGAAGGGATGAACCTGGTGTTCAACCGCGAGGATTGACCAAGGGATTTGCCCGACGGTGAGGCTTGAAGCGTAGGGCACGTTTTGACAACGGCCTGCCGCATTGACTCCGGCACGTGCGGATGTGCCTTGCCCGGCTGAAGTCAGCCGCATTTCTCGCGGTCAATATCCGCCCGATAGGTTCAATCGGAGAGTCGTAGGAACAGCATCCGACTTGGTGGGTTTTGGCACGAGATCAAATATCCTCGCAGAAGGTTCCGCGGCAGCAAACGAACTGCCCATCAGGCCCTGGTCGGTGTAGGCAACTGAAACTCGGTTGGCTGACAGCGGCTCGTCCGAAGCCGCTTCTCCCGCGATCAGAACGGAGCTGGTTGCGGGAGTTTCAGGTTTCGCCAGGGTTGCGACCGGCTGGACGCCCGCCTTTTCGGAATCCGCCTTCTCCGAATAAATGACACCCCAAATCAGCAAGACACACACCGCTGTCCCAAAGGCACCGGCCAGGATCGGCTTGGTCTCGAGGGATACCCAGAGGCGCTGAAACCACGGCGCTTCCCAGAATAACCGCGTCAGGACGCCGTCATCCACTCTGTCGCCCGCTTTGATGCGGTTGATAACATGGCTCGAGAAATCATTGAAATAGCCGGGGGGAGGTTGCTCGTGGCGCTTGAGCGCCAGCAATCGGCGCAATGATCCGAAGTCTTGGCTGTCTTCACTCATACTCATTTCAAATAATCCGACAAGTATGCCTGCAACTGTTGTCTAGCATAAAACAGACGTGACCGCACCGTGCCGATATTGCAGTCCATAACCTTCGCAACTTCATCATGCGACATCCCCTGCACATCGTGCAACGTGACGACCAGTCTATGGGGTTCTGACAGCCTCTGCATGGCTGCGTTCAATTTTTCCTGCAACTCCTTCAAGACCACCTCCCGGCGCGGAGTTTTCTCCGAAACCAAGGCCACCAGATCGGGATCATGCTCGGCGTTGAAGTCCAAATCGTCCAGGCTCATCTGGGCTTTGTTCTTCCGCTGTTTGAGGAAATTGATGGTCTTATTGACCGCAATACGATAAACCCAGGTGTAGAAACTGGAGCCGCCTTTGAAGGACTTAATGGCTTGAAAAGCCTTGATGAACGCCTCCTGTGCCAGGTCGTTGGCGTCCTCGTGGTTGGACGTCATGTGATAGACGGTGGCATAAATTCGCTCTTGGTATCGCCGCACCAATTCGTCATAAGCGGTCAGATCACCGTCTCGCACCCGCTTGACCAGGTCCATTTCCTCTACCGGCACAGGGACTGGCTCGGCAGCGGGGGCATCGGGTGCATTGGACGCCTTGCGACTTGCCGGCTCAGTCATAATCATAGACTGTTCTCAGGCACAGACCCCAGAACGATGGTCTGGCGAGCCAGGTATTCCGTGAGCCCAACCAACCCCGCGCAGCTATTGGAAGTGGGCAACAGGCGCAGAAACTGGCGCGACTTTTCCAGGTATTGATGAATAATTTCCAGAGAAGCGCCCAAAGTCTCGTATTTCGCCAGCAACTCCGCCATGCCCTTCATGGAATCATTCTGCCACCCATCCACCAGTTCGCGAACCCGCACTCGATCGGGGGCATTCGCCCGTTCCCAGAGCAGCAGAACCGGCAACGTCAGCTTGCCTTTGGCTAAATCCGAGCCCAGGGACTTGCCAGCGGCGGTTTCCGAGCCGAACAAATCCACACAGTCATCATAAACCTGATAGGCCGTGCCAAAGGCCAAACCAAACTGGCGCACGGCGCTGCGATGGTCGGCAGATGTCCCGCTCAAGCCGGCGCTTAATTCGCACGATAGCGCGAACAATTCGGCCGTCTTCATCTCCAGCACTTTGAAATATCGTTCCCGGGTAAAGTGGAAGTCGCGCCGGTGCTGCGTTTGCAGAATTTCGCCCGAGCAAACGGTGTTGGTAGCCATCGCCACCGCTCGGCAAACATCGGGGGTCGGAAAGCTCGCCGCCAATTTCAGCGCGTGCGCGAACAGGCAATCCCCAAATAATACCGCGATTTCATTGCTCCAATTGGCCGCCAACGTCAGCCGCCCCCGGCGGATTTCGGCTTCATCGATAACGTCGTCATGGACCAAAGTCGCCAAATGCACCATCTCGATGATCACGGCGGCTGTCACATGGGAATCGTTCACCTTGCCAAGAGCATTGGCCGTTAACGCGACCAGCGCCGCCCGCAAATGTTTGCCTTGCCCGTTGAGTGCGTAATCCGCATACCGTCCGATGTCCGGATCGAAGGCTTCGACCTGTTTCGCAAGCCGCTGAGCGACGGCCTCAAGAAACGGCTCGACAGGATCGATGATCTGCTTCCAGGAATACGCCGGCTCAGCATTCAATCTGTCGTTAATCGGAGCAGAAACCACTTTGGGATCAGCCGCAAACATGTGCGCCAAGTCTAGGGTTGCCAATCACTCAAGTCAAACCCCCTTTCAGCAGGTGATTTCAAAAAACCGTAGCCGCCGTCGGCAGTCGGCGCTAATCTCCCTAAATCCGAGAAAGTGCGCCGACTGCCGTCAGCGGCTACGAATCTGTGGGTTCTTGAATCCGCCGTGCTTATCTCCCGGCGTCTTTTCGTCATTTCTCCGTTTCCGATTCCAGAAAAGTTGTTATCTTGATCTTGTGACGATGCACACTTCATAACTGCCAACCCGTATCCCATCCAACTGATTTGACCAATTTAACGCTGTGACCCACTTAACTAACCTCAAAGCCTTGTGCAACTTTTCGTTTCCCAACTCGCTGAACTGCCCGCGCTCAACCAGGTCACGGTGCCCGATCTCTGGCAGCAGCAGGCCGTCACCGCCTTGCGCGAAGGTCAGGATGTCGTTGTCCAGGCCCCGACGGGCGCAGGCAAGACACTGATCTTTGAACTCTGGTCCAACCAGGGCAAGAACCGTGGGCAGGCGATCTATACCGTGCCCACCCGGGCGCTGGCCAATGACAAGCTGGCGGAATGGCGCAGCCGCGGCTGGGATGTCGGCATCGCCACGGGCGACCTGGCGGAGAACCTGGGCGCACCTGTGCTGGTTGCCACGCTCGAAACGCAAAAGACCCGCCTCATCGGGGGTAACGGCCCTGCCCTGCTCGTCGTGGATGAATACCAAATGCTCAATGACCGCGACCGCGGCTTGAACTACGAGTTGGCCATCGCTTTGGCGCCGCCACAAACGCAATTGCTCCTCCTCAGCGGCAGCGTCGCCAACCCGCAGGATGTCGTCAAATGGCTGCAGCGCCTCGGTCGCAAGGCCGTTCTGATTCGCAGCGACCATCGCCCCGTGCCGCTCGAAGATGTCCACGCTAATAGCCTGAGTTACCACGTCCCGGCCGAAATCCGCGGGTATTGGCCCCGGCTCGTCATCAAGGCCCTCGCTGAGGATTTGGGGCCGATCTTGATTTTCGCCCCACGCCGTCAGGCCGCCGAATCCATGGCTGCCGAACTCGCGCGACAACTGCCGACGCCCAATCCGCTCCAGCTCAGCACGGAACAGAAGCTGGTGGTGGGCGAACATCTGGCCAAGCTGCTCAAGAGCCGGATCACCTGTCATCACAGCGGCTTGAGCTACGGTGCCCGGGCAGGGGTCATCGAGCCGCTCGCCAAAGCCGGACAGCTTCGCGTCGTAGTCGCTACCATGGGCCTGGCTGCTGGCATTAACTTTTCGCTGCGCAGTGTTGCGCTCGCCGGCGAATCCTATCGCCGCGACGAGGCGGAACAACTGCTCAAACCCGACGAGCTTCTGCAAATGTTCGGCCGCGCCGGTCGGCGGGGCCTGGATCAAACCGGCTTCGTGCTCATCACCCCCAATGAGTTGCGCCTGCTTGATTCCCATCCCGGCCATCTCTCGCGCAGCGGCGCGGTGGACTGGTCCGCCCTGCTGGGCATTATGTCCGCCGCTGCCCAGCATGGTCGCGACCCCTTCGGCGAGGCCGTGCGCACCCAGGAACGGCTGTTCACCACCAAACCCATCTTCCTCGGCGTCGAGGAATCCTTGCGCCACCCGGATGTCCGGTGCGGCCTTCGAACGGACGCCGAAAGGGCGCGCTACGTGCGCAAGCGCGTCCGCGAGATGCAGAATAGCCGCGGCGAGTGGGAGACGTTTCCCGCGCCGGCCCAGGTGCCTCTCAAGGACATCCGGGTGATGCCAATTGGCCAAACGCCGCCCTCCGCACCGTCACATTGGCAGTCCGTCCTCTACTTCCCCGCCGCCCTCGAAAAGGTCGGCACCGGCACGCTTTGCGTCCTGTCCGAAGACGCGCAGGGCAAAACCTGCGGCCGGGCCTTAACCGTCGCCGACCGACTGGGCCATGACCGCGTCCTGCTCGCCAAATGGATCCGACGTCTGACCAATTGGAATGGGCGGCAGGTGGCAATGGCCGTTTGGGAAGAGAAGATCGTCCCACTGGTGAAAGAAAGGTTGGCGCAGCAGAAAACACCGGTCCTGCGTTTCCAGGTCGAAGCGCAACGCATTGTCGCGCTGGTTAGCATTGCTGACTTAACCATGCGCGTGCCAGTGGACCGGCACGGTATCGCCATCTGGAAGCCGGTCGAGCGCGAGGTTTTTCAAGCCGATTGTGCCCAATGCGCCCTTGTCCCCGTTTGCCGCCAACTCACCTCCGCCACGGGCGTCGCTCTGCTCTGGCGTCGTCTTGGTTTGGTGGATGCCGGCGGGGTGCCCACCCTGCGGGGCCGAATCGTCAGCTTCTTCACCCAGGGCGACGGGTTGGCCATTGCGGCCGCGCTCGAAGACGCCACCTATTCGCTCGATGAACTGATCTACGACCTCGCCAACCTGGACGCGGGCTTCCGGTTCGCGGGCGAGGACATCAACCGCTGGGGCGGCCGGTTGGGGATTGTTTGTCACGAGAAGTATGGCCTGCAATCCATACCCGGCTACCTCGAAAACGGTGTGCCCCCCAAATACGGAGCGGGCGCCGAGCAAATCGTCGCATCCATCCACAAAAACCCGCTGGATAAGCAGGGTTGGATTACCGATCTGCTCGGCCCGGGGGACATTGACCGGGTGATCATTGAATGGCGCAGCCTGCTTCGTCAGATCGCCCACGCGCCAGACCTGGACTGGCCTCGCTGGCGCGCATTGCAAACGATGGCCAGGACCATCCTCAACGAGACCCAGTCCCCTACCCTCACCGAACTTCCTCCCTTGGAATACCACCAGACCCGTCGCGTGGACCACCGTCTGGTCCTCCGCCGGCATTGAGGCGCACGGTCAGCAATCCCGTTTCCGGCGGATCAGAAAGCACATGATTGAATGCATGATCCATTTCCTGCGTCAGGTTTGACACTAATGCAAACAGCACCCTCTCACAAACCCGGCCGGCTAACACTTCCATTGTGCTGCCTGGTCGCTTCCGTGTGGCTCTTCATGGCCGGCCCGAGGCACGCCCTGGCCGGGCCGGGGACCGAGCCATCAAGAGCGGCCATCTTCTCGGACGATCTGCCCGGTTTCAACCAGACCCTGGCTCGCGAGATTGGCGGCCAGGTGCGAGCCGCCGGATACGCCGTTGAAACCATCGACACGACCGTCCTGACCAACCAGGCGCTGCTGGTGGCAAGGAGTTATGCTCTGCTCGTTCTGCCGGGCGCCCGTTCTCTGCCCCTGACATCGGCGCCTGCAATCGAGAAATACCTGCGCGACGGCGGCCATCTGGTGGCGCTGGGCCTGCCCGCGTGGCAATCTCCGGTCTTCCAGGCCAGAGGCAAATGGCTCTCGCGAGAAACTTACGATGAGACCATCGCCGCCCAGCGAGCGCAGCATATCATCGAGGACTTTGATCACGCAGACCTACCGCGCTGGACACGATCGGTCGGTGAGCCAAGCGGCAAAGCGCAGTATGAACTGGCAGACGTGGAACACGGCAAAGCTCTTCACGTAACGATTCCGCACTTGGGCGGGTGGGAAACCCTGACCTCCCCTGCCTTCGCACAGCCGTTCCCCACGAATCACGCGCTGACCTGCTTCCGGGCCAAAGGGAATCTGCGCACGCGCCAGCTTGCCCTCGAATGGCGCGAGCAAGACAGCTCGCGCTGGATTGCGACGGTGGACCTGACCGCCGAATGGAAGAACTATGCGCTGCCGCCCGACAGCTTCAAACCCTGGCCACAGTTGCCGCCGGGCCAGGAGCGTCGCCGGTTCGATCCCGCCAAGGCCGCGATCTGTGCTGTGGGCCTGGCCATGTCCCACACAGCACTCGAAGGCGACCAGCACGAGTATTGGTTTGATGACCTGGGATCTGCGCCCAATCCGTTCGGCGACTCCGAACCGCCGCCGACCGAGCCGCGCGTCCCGTCGCTCGAATCGATCTCGCCGGGCTACCAGTGCTTTCCGATCACCACGCCGGTGGTGGTGCGGGCCGATCATCAGAAAGTGGCGCTGGAGGATTGGGAGAGGGTGTCTGAAAAAGGGGAGAGGCAGGACGCCCTGTCCTGCTTTGGCATCCACCCGCGGGCGCGAGGCGTCGGGTTCAACCAGGAGCGGGCCTTTCGATGGGAGCCACTGCTGGGCGCTTACGACGAAGCCAACCAGGATTATCGGGGCGCTCTGGGGGCACTGGTGGTGAACGTCGAGCCGCCATTCCGCGGCAGTGTCTGGGCGGTTTTCACACCGGCGGACGAACGCTTCTATCAGCAACCCGTCGTCACCAACTGTCTGCGCCAGGTGCTGACGCGCATGAAACGTGGCATCTTCCTCAGCGAAGGCGGCAGTGAGTTCTTCACCGTGTTTGCGGGCCAACCATTCCAGGCGGGAGCGCGCGTGGTCAATGTCGGACCAGCCGCCGTCAGCAACCTGACGGTGGCCGTGAAGTTCCTCGATGCAAAGGCCGGACCTCAGAGAACCGTGCTGGAGAGCATGATCTCGCTCGCGCCGGGCGAGATCAGAACGATCAAGCAGGATGGGCTCGTCAGAAAGGCGGGCGAAGAGAGCGTCTCAGCCGTGCTGACGTTGGACGGCGCACCCATCGACGCGCTGCGCCATGTTCTCGGCGTCTGGAACCCTAAAGCCAGGCCGGCATTCATCGAAGCGCGCGACGGCGGATTCTGGCTGCGCGGCAAACCCTGGAAAGCACACGGGGTCAATTACATGCCTTCAAGCGGCATTGGGCTGGCCAATAGCCACTACTTTGAAGCGTGGCTGGGGCGCGGCGCTTATGATCCCGAAGTGATCGAGCGCGATTTGCGCCGCATCAAAGCGATGAACATGAACGCTGTGAGTGTCTTTGTTCATCATGAATCGCTGACGGCCCAACACCTGCTCGACTTGCTGCGCCGCTGCGAGGCCCTGGGCTTGCATGTCAACCAATCGCTGCGGCCAGGCACCCCGATGGATTTTCGCTGGCAGGAAATGAAGGAATTGATCGATTACTTCAAGCTCGCGCAGAATGATACCGTCTTCGCCTACGACCTCGCCTGGGAACCCAGCCACGGCGACCAAACGCAACAACGGCTGGCCTATTCCCATCTCTGGACCAACTGGGTTCTAAAACGTTATGGCAATCTTGCCGCCGCCGAAAAAGCCTGGGGCACACCCGCCGCACCACCGCCAAATACTTCGGATCTCGGATTCCAGGCTTCGGATTTCTCCGTCCCTCCCATGTCGCAACTAACCCTCGACGGGGCATGGCGCAAGCTCGCCGCCGACTACCGCCTCTTTCTCGACGATCTGCTCCGCGAAAAGTATTCCGCGGCGCGCAAACTCGTCCGGTCCATCGACCCCCATCACCTCGTCAGCTTCCGCATGTCCAATGCCGGCGATCCGCTCTACAACTGGGACGCCGCGTTGGCCTACGATTTCTACGGGCTCGCCGACGCCGTGGACATCTGGGAACCCGAGGCCTACGGCCGCATCGGCGAGTGGGACCGCGTCCGGGCCGGCGACTTCACCGCCGCTTATGCCCGGTTGTGCGATGCCAGCAAACCACTGATGTGGGCAGAAATGGGGTATAACGTCTGGGACATGAATCGCATGGCCCCCGACCCGCAGAAACTGGCCTTTGAGGGCCGTTACTACGCCGATTTCTATCGCATGATGATTGAATCCGGCGCGGACGGGGTTTTCTTCTGGTGGTATCCGGGAGGCTTCCGCCTCGGCGAAAACAGCGACTTTGGCATCATTAACCCCGACGGCACCGACCGACCTGCGACAAGAGTCATCCGCACACAAGGGCCAGAGTTCCTCAAGGCTCCTAAACCCGGCCAGCCCGACGATTGGATTACCGTGGACCGCGATCGCGATGCCCGTGGCCTGTTCGGGATTTACGAAGGGTCCCAGGCCGACTTCTGGAAGGCCATTAACGAGCGTCGCCGGCCAGGGTTGAAATGGAAATCTGAGCCAGGCACAGCAAAGCTGCCGTGAGAACAGGTTGCAGAAACGGAATGGAGTATTCGGTGCCACATCTGGACTATACCTGGCTGCCGCCCGGGGCGTCGTATGTGAATGTTCACGATTTAGCCGGCTTAGGTCGCAGTCCCTTATAGACCGTCCAAAGCCGGCTAAAGCCGGCGCTCCGTCTCCAGGATGCTACAGCCTCCACGGCTCGCGCATCTTGCGGCCGCGGAGGTGGAGGTTGGCTTCTTCGTCGGCCGGGAAACGCTCCTTCTTCGGGTCCCACACCACCTTGCGACCGAGGCGAATGGCGATGTCGCTGATGTGGCAGAGCGAGTCCGAATAGACGGATTCGTCTATCGGACAGACGGTGTCGGCGCGGCTCTTGATACAGTCCAGGAAATTGCGGACGTGGTCGGGGCTCCTGGTGAGTTGGACTTTGAAGGCATCTTCGTTCTGGTCGATGAGGTTTTCGGGCTGGAGGTTGATACCGCTGCGATCGACGTGGACCCAGCCGTCGGTGCCTTCGAAGGCGGTGCCATGACTGGTGATGCGGCGGTAACGGCGCTTCCATTCTTCTTCTTGCGGCCAGGTATCACAGGTGGCCTGGCCTTGGTTGCCGCCATTGGGAACACCTTCGAATTTCATCGTGACGCCGCTGCCGAATTTGAAGTTGATATTCCAGACGGTGGCCGTGTCGCACACGCCTTCAGAATGGAAGCTCCCCCGTCCTTCGACTTCGACGGGGCCGTCCAGCAAATCACCACCGCCCCAAACCGCGATGTCCATGGGATGGATGCCCCAGCCCGCGATGAAACCCAGGGCGTAGTCGGAGGTAAACCACCAAGTCTTCTTTCCACCGTCGGCTGAGCAGCGGTCGAGCGTGTGGGGTCTGAACGCGGCGGGCCCGAGCCACATCTCATAATCCAGCCCCGCCGGCACCGGAACGACTTCCGTCGAACCACCCGGCGAGCTGCCCGGCGCCCAGACGTTGATGTGTTTGAGCTTGCCGATTTTGCCATTGCGGACCATCTCACAGGCGAGCCGGAAGATGCGCGAGGAGCGCTGCTGGGTGCCGAATTGAAAGACGCGTTTGTAGCGATGGACTTCTTTGCGCAGTGCCCAGTCTTCGGTCAGATTCAACCCCATTGGTTTCTCCACGTAAATGTCCTTGCCGGCGCGGACGGCCGCCAGCGCGGTCAGGACGTGCCAGTGATCGGGTGTCGCGATGAGGAAAGCGTCGATGTCTTTCCGGGCGACAACCTCGCGGAAGTCGCCATAAGTGGCGCAATCGTTGTTCTGATAGCGCTTGTTGACCGCCGCGCGAGCCTCTTCGAGCTGGTCCTTTTTCACATCGCACACAGCCACAACCTGGGCGTCCGACTTGTTCAAAAAGTTGCCCATGTCCCCCCGCCCTTGCGGCCCGACGCCAATGCAGCCGACGACGATGCGGTTGCCGGGCGCCACCTTGCCCTCTTTGCCCAGCGCGGAAGCGGGGATGATCGAAGGAAGCGCAGCGGCCGAAATTGCCAGGCCGGCGGTCTGCATCAGGAATTGCCGTCGTGTAGAGTAGTTGGTTTTCATATCGAGCTGGTTATTGTGTTAAGTCGTTCATAACCGTTCGCGGCGGAATTTCCGTCGCGCGTCTCCAGCATCGCACAACCGGAAGAGGGCTGGAAGCGCAAAATGATTTTGAATCGCGCACCTGTTTATGATAAAAACCGGGTCATGCAGATTATACGCGCTTTGTTCGCCGCCGTCTTTGTGCCCGTGTTCCTGTTTGCGTTCCTGGGAATTGCGGCCGACCCGGCACAGAAATCATCCGACAAGATCCGTGTGCTGGTGGTGACGGGCGGGCACGGCTTCGAGGAGGCACCGTTCTTCAAGTTGTTCAAGGACAACCCCGGCATCACTTATCAGGCTGTGGAGCATCCGAACGCCCATGCGCTGCTCAAAGCC
>JBAXTC010000139.1:0-13260 GCA_037130375.1 Verrucomicrobiota bacterium
AAAGCGGAGTTGATCCACGCCGGCTGGTTTTTGGAGAAGACCCACGACCTGATGCCGATGCACCACCCCTTGTTCATGCGCATAAGCCACCGCTTCGAGCACCTGCTTGAGAATCTCGGGCATCTCGCCCTGCTCGATGCGCCCGTTACGGTGTGCCGCGTAGTCGCCCAGCGTGATGCAGTGCTCCCCCGGAGCGCGGACATTTTGTCCAATGCCGCTAGGATTTGACCCTCCTCATCCCTACGGGACAAAGGCTTGGACCGGTTTCTCGGGTTTTCTCTGGGATCAAATGCTAACGGCATTGGACATTGTTGTCCGCTTCCCACGCCGGCGCGCGCACGGAGGCGGACAGAAATGTCCGCGCTCCATGCGGCCGTTCGGACGGAGGCGGACAGAAATGTCCGCGCTCCATGCGGCCGTTCGCACGGAGGCGGACAGAAATGTCCGCGCTCCATGCGGCCGTTCGCACGGAGGCGGACAAGAATGTCCGCGCTCCATGCGGCCGTTCGGACGGAGGCGGACAAAAATGTCCGCGCTCCTGTTCGGTTCTCGCGCCAGCGCGGGAACGGAGGCGGACAAGAATGTCGGGCAGATTAGCCACGTGCGCTTGCGATCAACTGCTAAGCCGAAGCCCCCACCCTGCCCCATCCCGGACTCTGCTTGCGCTCAACAAGGCCGCCAGGACGCTCTGAAGTGTTTGCGTCAACTCAAAGCTGGGCTCCGTTCCTCCAGAACACGGCGATGGTGGTATTGCCCAGATACGCCCCTGAATGGAGTTCCTTCTTTGACAAACGGGCCTGGCGGGGTGAGTTTTGAACGGATGGAAGCCCGAAAGGCTCGAAAGGGCACGTGTTACGAGAAAGTATCGTCGGTGCCGTAATCCAGAATGGCCAAGAACTAAAATGACATGAATTCAAAACCTCTGATCGCTGTGCATTCCACTGCCCTGTCTGGCTTGATGACATTGATGGCCCTTCAGTTTGGCCTTTGGGGCGAGTCTGCGGTGGCGGCGACGGGGACAAACCCACCGCCCAAGCTTACGGTTGAGGAATCGCCCTTAAGGCGAGAAGTCAAGGCTGCAACGAGCTTTGCAGCAGTCATCAAGAAAGTGGTGCCCAGCGTGGTGACGATTACATCTACCGTGACGATTCGCGAACGCGGCAATCCGCTTTTCAGCGATCCAATGTGGCGTCGGTTCTTTGGGGAAGATTCCGGTGACCAGGGCCGGCCGCGCACACGCCAGGAAAAGGGTCTTGGCTCCGGGGTGATCGTTTCGCCCGACGGCTACATTCTCACGGCGAACCACGTGGTTGACGGTGCCGACAAGGTAAAGGTTGCGTTGCCATCCGGGGAAAAGGAATTCGACGCCCGAGTCGTTGGAACGGACCCCGCAACGGATACGGCGGTGCTGAAGGTGGAGGGAAAGAATTTGCCCGCCATAACCATTGCTGACAGTGATAAGCTGGAGGTGGGCGACGTGGTGTTGGCGGTGGGCAATCCGTTTGCGGTCGGCCAGACCGTAACGATGGGAATCGTCAGCGGACTCGCTCGAGGCGGGCTTGGCATTAACAACTACGAGAATTTCATCCAGACCGATGCGGCAATAAACCCCGGCAATTCCGGTGGGGCGCTGGTGGATGCCGAAGGCCGGTTGGTGGGCATCAACACCGCGATTTTCAGCCGCAGCGGCGGGTCGCAAGGGGTGGGCTTCGCGGTCCCCCTCAACATGGCCCGCTACGTGATGGATCGCCTGATCAAGGAAGGCAAGGTTACACGGGGATACCTGGGGCTATCGTTGCAGCCGGAAATCACACCCGAGTTGGCGAAGCAATTCAACCTGCCGAACCGCAGCGGCGCCCTGGTAACCAGCGTCCAGCCAGTTTCCCCGGCGGCCAAAGCCGGGCTGAAGGACGGGGATTTCGTGACGGAATTCAGCAGCAAGAAGGTCGGCGACATGAGGCAGTTTCGCTTGCTGGTTTCACAGACCGCGCCCGACACAAAAGTGACGTTGAAAGTTCTGCGCGACGGTAAGGAGAAGACGATCACAGTCACCCTTGGAACGATGCCTGAAGAGTTGCTGGCGCGAGGCGAGCGCGTTCAACCAGGCGAGCGCGCTCCGTCGGACATGGACGCATTGGATGGGGTCGAGGTGACGAATCTGGATGATTTGGATGCGCGCGCGCGGCGTCAGTCCGGCATCCCAAAGGATCTTCAGGGGGCGGTGGTCTCGAGTGTGCAACCGAGTTCCAACTCCGCCGAGGCCGGTTTGAGGCCGGGAGATGTGATCGTCGCGATCAATCGGCAAGCGGTTCGCGACGCCAAAGACGCGGTGGCGCTGAGCGAACAAGCGAAGGGCGATCAAATACTTTTGCGCGTTTGGCGCGGGAGCGCCGGCGGCGGAGACGGTGGGATGCTTTACATGACGGTGGACAATGTGAAGCGGAAATAGGGCCGGAATGCGACACAACGCGCCGACTATCGGAGCGGTGGTGAGTTTTTGGCGGCAGACCGCCATCAGTCGATCGGTGCCCTTGCGGAAAAGCACCTGGAATCCATCAAAAAAGAGATGCTGCTCGCAGGAATATATGGTACCGCTGGGAGATGATGAAGGTCCAGATCGAAGGGAAAACGGCGCTGGTGACAGGCGCGGCGCGGGGGATTGGCCAGGCTATTGCTGATACTCTGGCTGTCAACGGCGCCCGGGTGTTTTATGCGGATGTGGACTTTGCCGCCGCGACAGTTGCGGCCAAAGCGTCGGCTGGCGGCGTGCCCTTGCGCATGGATGTCACGAATGAGACGGAAGTCCAAGCGGGGATCGACCACATCGTGCAGGATTCTGGCCACCTGGACATTTTGGTTAATAATGCCGGAGTTAATACTGCCGCGCACCGGGTCAACATCGACCAGTTCCCGACGGAGGAGTGGGAGCGAATTATCAAGGTGGACCTCAATGGCCTGTTCTTTGTGAGCCGGGCCGCTGCCAGACAGATGATTGCACAGAAGTCCGGACGTATTATTAATATCGCTTCCGTGCTGGGCTTGGTTCCGGCCCGACTGCAGAGCCCGTTCGTGGCCGCCAAGGCAGGGGTGATCAATCTGACGCGGGCGATGGCGCTGGAATTGGGGAGCCAAGGTGTGCTGGTCAATTGCGTTGCTCCCGGCTCGATTCTGACAGAGGGGACGAAGCAACTGTTCTATGGACCCGACGGCAAATTCAGTGATCGGGTCCAGTCAATGCTCGCCCATATACCCCTGGGTCGCCCGGGTCGGGTTGAAGAGATTGCGCACATGGTGCTTTTCCTGGTGGCGCCGGAGAGTTCTTATGTCAACGGCGCGATTATTCCCGTCGATGGCGGCTGGTTGGCGGGCTACATTCGGGAGTTTTAAGCCGAATCGATTATATGAATGCACTGACGATGAAAGCGCTGAAAGCGCATCCCACTCCGCCCGGGTCCATCACCTTGTGGTGGTTGGGGCAGGCAGGTTTTATCTTTAGAAGCCCCGCCGGCAAGTTGGCCGTCTTGGACCCTTATTTGAGCAACTCATGCAAGGCCATCGGTGACGAACACGGCTTTGATATGGATCGCCAGGTGCCGCCCGCGCTGGCGGGGGCGGACCTTGCCGGCGTCGATGCCTATTTGTTGACGCACACTCACCAGGACCACCTCGATCCGGAAACCATCGCGGCCTACCGGAAGGCCGGGGGGCGAGGTCCATGGTTCGGTCCTGCCGAAACCTGCGAAAAGCTCCATTCTCTGGGAATTCCGGCAGGAGAAACGACGATGGTTTGGCCCAATAAGGAGATTGAGTTAGGTGATTTGAGCCTGCGCGGCACCTTCGCAATCCCCTTCGGTGGCGATGACCTGACGCATATCGGCTACCTTGTTACTGTCCAGGGCGGACCGAAGGTCTATTTTACTGGCGACACGGCCTACGAGGAAGTGCTGGCGATTGCGATGGAGCCGCATAAGCCGGACGTGCTGGTGGCGGTGATCAACGGGGCATTTCGAAACCTCGGCCCGGCCGAGGCAGCGCTGCTGGCCAAACGGCTGGGGGTCAAACTGGTCATCCCTTGCCACCACGACCTTTTCCGCGACAATTGTCTGCCGCCGCAGTTGCTGCGGACCAATCTCAAATTGCATGGCATGGGCGAGCGCTACCACTTGCTGCGCCACGGGGAGCCGTTTGACTATCGGCCTTGACTGCCGGCCTGCGCCAGGACGCGTTCGCGCGCCACGGCGGACCGGAATTTCCGCGCTATGATACAATGACTACTGAAACCAACCGACTGGATGGGGCCGCACTGCGGCGCACTTCGATGACCGTGCTTCAGCGGGATTTTGCTCTGTTTTCCTTTTTGGCTTTTTCCATCGTCTGGCAGGCGGTTTCGGTTTCTGCGGCGGATTTTTATGTGGCCCCGCACGGCAAGGATAGCAACCCGGGCACTGCTGCCGCGCCGTTTGCGACGGTTACGAGGGCGCGTGATGCGGTGCGGCAGCAGGTTCGCGCGGGATTGACCAAGGACATCCTGGTGGTGATCCGCGGCGGCGTGTATCCGGAAACCCGGACGCTCACGTTTGGTCCCGAGGATTCCGGCACCGAGCAGCACTCGATCACCTACCGCGCGTATTCACGGGAAAACGTTGTGCTCAGCGGCGGGCGGCGCATCACCGGCTGGAAGAAGGGCACCGGGAAAATCTGGATAACCCAGATACCTGAGATCCAGGCGGACAAGTGGTATTTCCGACAACTCTTCATCAACGGCAACCGCGCCATCCGCGCGCGCACGCCGAATGCGGATAGCGCGGAACCTTGGTGCAAGATGGTGTCGTCCACAGCCAAGGCCGAGGAAGAAGACAAGCCGATTGCTGTAAGACTGGGCGGGTATAAGCAACCGTTCCAGATCAAGGCTTACAACAATCCCGGCGACGTCGAACTGGTCTATCTCTGCAACAACGACATGGGGCGAAAACGGCTGGGCACGGTCGATGAGAAGGACCAGACCTTTACCCTGGCCCCGCCACATCGATGGAACTCCAAGACCCATGAATTCGATTGGTATCTTAGCTTTCCTGATCCTCGTTGGAAAGCCTGTTACCTTGAGAACGCACTGGAGATGCTGGATCAACCGGGCGAGTGGTACTTGGATCGATCTTCGGGCGTTCTTTCTTACTGGCCACGCCCCGGCGAGGATATGGTGAAGGCGGAGGTGGTGGCGCCGGTGGTGCAAAAGACACTCCTGGCGGTGATCGGCACACGCGAGCAACCTGTCCGCAACCTCATTTTCAGCGGAATCCGCGTCGAGCATCTCGAGTGGGCACCGCCGGAATGGGGTTATATGGGGCTATTCTGCTGCACCATCGACACCGGTCCCAAGGATCGCCTCGAGCACGGATTTCTCGACGCCGCCGTGGAATTCGAGCATGCCCGTTCCTGCCATTTCATTGATGGCGGCATCGCCCACGTGGGAGGCATGGGGTTGTGTTTACGTCGAGGCACCGCCGACAATATCATCGAAGGCAACGAGATCAGCGACATCGGCGCGGGCGGGATCGGCGTCAGCGAGATCCGCCAGAACCCCATCGGACAACGACCCTGGAATCCACTCCCGCAACCGGACGACTATAAGGGCTACCGGATCGCCAATAACCACATTCATCATTGCGGCACGGACTTTTACGGCGCCGTCGGGATCGCCTTGATGATGACGCAGAACTCGGTCGTGGCGCACAATCTCATCCACGACACAGCCTATTCCGGCATGCAGTGGGCGGGTGACTGCCCCGGGCAACCCGCATTCACCAGGAACAACACTGTCGAGTTCAATCACATTTACGATACCATGCAGGTGACGTCCGATGGAGCGGGAATGTATGTCACCTACGGACATGGTGGACAGACCGTTATCCGCGGGAATCTGATCCATGACACGCGCTGCAACCCCTTCCGTCGCGGCGAATCTGAACTGTTCAAGAGCGATATCCCATGCCATGGCCTGTATCTGGACGGCCAAATGAACGGTGGGCGGTACGAGAACAATGTCGTCTTTCGAAACGCCGGCGGACCGTTGCTGTTCAACTCACACCAGAACAAGAATGTCTGGCAGGACAATCTCTTTCTGAAGGACGGCGCGCTTCCGTCGGAATTCGTCGAAGTGATGCAGGCCTGCGCAGGATTGGAGCCAAGCTACCAGAAGTCCATCCTGAAGCAGGATGCGAACCCCTGCCAATTCTCGGTCTTGAGCGATCCGGCCACGGCCAAGGGATGGACTGCGTATCAGTTCCACCTTCCGGCCAAGAACCGCGGTATCGTCCAAATCGTCAGGCGAGAGGGCTGCACAGCAGAGACGGTCACCTTGAAACCTCGTGGTCTCAAAGCAAAGGTGCGTTATGATCTGAAAGGGTATGTAGGCTCCCTGGCCCCGGCCGACGGCACTTTCTATGCCGGCACCCTGATCGACGAAGGCACCAAGAAGAACTACCTGACCGCGCTTGGCGATCTGCCGATCCTCTCCGGCTATGCGGGGCTACCTTTGGTTGAACTCGGTCTGCCGGTCGTTGACGGTCGGACGAGGATGACCGGAAAGGATTTGATCGAGACGGGTCTGGTCCTGACACTGGGCAAATCGTCCCAGGTGGTATGGATTGCCTATCGGGCGACGAAGTGAGTCTGAACCTTCAGGCAGAAGGAGAGCACAGACACGCATGGGTGCCAACCGGACGAGAGAAAGCGAACGGGGTGGAAGCGATCATGTTTTGACAATCGTATGACATTCCACCACGCCACCACGGTAATGAGAATGAGACGACTATTCTCGTTGGTGCTCACGACTTTCGTGGTGCTTAGCCCCGTGGTGGCTTTGGCCCAAACGCCGCCTCCTGCTGCGGATTCGGTGCTGTCGGTCAGAGCCGACGCAGGTGTGGCAGTTTCCCCTGGCACGAATAGCATGGAACCGCCCGATGCCAGTTTGTCCAACAAACTTCCCAGCCTGCTGACAGGCACCTTCGATGCCCATGTCGGGAAGACCCTTGAGCCTTCGGCGGATTGGAACGGCTACCGCAAGTGGATGGATGTCTGGTTCGGGCGGGGAATCGCAAAACGACCGTTCTCCTTCATTTACGGCGGTCGCCCATCGGCCGAGTTTTTAGGAGGATGGAATGTTGCCGTTCGCACGAGAACCCTCGACACGCACCGCATCGAGCGCACGTTAACCTACACGGACCCGGCAACGAAGCTGGAGGTGCGCTGCGTGGTTGTGGAGTACCTGAACTACCCGGCGGTTGAGTGGGTGCTCTATTGCAAGAATAACGGTTCTGCCGACACTCCCATTCTGGAGAGCATCCTGCCGCTCAATACCACGCTCAGCAACGCAATCCCGGGCCAACCCACCCTTTATTATGCGGACGGCAGCCACGTCCTGGTCACGGATTTTCAGCCACGCCAAGCCACGGTTACGAGCGCGACGACGACATTGTCTTCCCTCGGAGGCCGCTCGTCTGATGGGACGCTGCCATTCTTCAACCTGGCTCAAACCGACGGCACCGGGATTGTCATCGGTGTGGGTTGGACCGGCCAATGGATCGCGCATTTCACCACGGTTGGTTATCTAAAGATGAAACCAGCGACGTAGGATAATGAGCACGCAACGAACCTCATCGCGACGCGATCCACCGCCCACTCGGAGAGGCCAACCAAGGGGATGGCTGACCGGCGCCATGACCGCAGTGCTGCTGATGACGGGTATCGGCAATGCACAAGAGCAGGTAACACTCGCACCGCTCAAGGCAAGTTTCCACGTCGCCCCGCACGGTAACGACAGCAACCCGGGCACAGCGGTCGCTCCGTTCGCCACGGTGGTTGGAGCGCGCAACGCGGTTCGCGCCCAGATCGCGGCCGGGCTTGAGCACGACGTCCTGGTGATCATTCGTGCAGGGGTCTATTCTCAAACCGAAACGCTGACCTTCGGGCCGGCGGATAAGTGATCTGGATCGACTACCGGCAGGCGAAATAAGCTGCAGCAAAATCAATTGAAAGGAACGAACACATGCACCCACCAACAAATGCGGAGATACTTATCACGAAGCGGCCTTTTCTGCCGCTTCTTATCCTGATCAGCCTGGTCGCGCTCGCTGGGCCGGCCCAAAGCGAGCCGAGTTTTAAGCGCACCGAGGATGTGATTTACGGCCGCAAGTTTGGCACCTCGTTGACCATGGATGTCTTTCAACCGGCCGGCGGGAACGGCTATGGGGTCATCTTCCTGGTGAGCGGTGGGTGGCTATCGAGCCGGGATACGCCGAACATGGTGACCATACACGTGGACTCGATTAAGCTCTTCCTTGACGCCGGGTACACGGTATTTGCGGTAGTTCATGGTTCGCAACCCAAGTTCACCATCCCGGAAATAGTCCAGGACCTCCACCGCGCGGTGCGGTTCATTCGGCATAACGCCGCGTTGTATGGTGTGAAGCCCGACCATCTTGGAATTACCGGATCCAGTTCGGGCGGGCACTTGGCGTTGATGATTGCAACTCAGGGCGCCAAGGGGAACGCGGATGCTCCCGACGCTGTGGAGCGCGAAAGCAGCGCAGTGCAGGCAGCGGCGGTCTTTTTTCCACCCACCGACTTCTTGAATTGGGGCGCTCCGGGGGTGGATGCGGTGGGTGTGGACACGATGGCCCCCCTGAAAGTTGCATTTGGGGCGCGTGCCGACACTGCAGCCGGGCGGCAAATATACGGCAGAGAAATATCTCCTGCTTACTTTGTCACTTCGAATCTGCCGCCGGTGATCATCATTCATGGCGATGCCGACCCGACGGTTCCGTTCCAGCAATCGGAGCTGTTCATCCAGCGGGCGCGGGAGGCGGGCGCAAGGCTGCCCGAGTTGGTGGTGCGAGCTGGCAAAGGCCATGGCTGGGGAAGATTCTGGGAATCAAAAGAAGACATACAGGTTTTCACGGACTGGTTTGATCGTAATCTGAGAAATGTCCGCAAGTGAAGGTGACGATGAATACAGGAACCAGAAAACGGCAGGCCGTCACTCCCGGGCGGAGTTGAACAGCGAAGGCGGGAAGACGGACGGGACGACGGGCTTGACCGAGCGTTTCGGGTCTGGCAGTCTGCGCTCACTTTATGGCTGTCACATCTCAGTCCAGCAACCCGCCCGAGTTGGTGTGGTTGCTGGATGCTTCCGAGTCCCTTCTGCCCTTGAGCGAGTCCAACCCGATTTATGTGCGGCATGGGACAATTGAAGAAGGGCCGCCCCGACCGCACCCGGAATGGCATCCATATTGCGAAATCAGCATCCGGTTTGAAGGCGATGGAGCCATGTTCGTGGAGAACGAGAAGGCGCACAGTCAACCGGGAGATGTTTTGCTGCTGGGACCTGGGGTGCCGCATTGGGGAACGATTGACAAGTATCCGCTGCGATTCGTGACGGTTTATTTTCTGCCATGGTTACTGATCGAAATGGGTCCCGAGAGCGATGGCATGCGCGTGTTAAGGCGGTTCACAGCGCGTCAAACCATGGCGAATCGGCTGCTGCGCCTCCCGAAACCGCTGTTGTTGCGGCTGACAGCCGGATTTCAGGAGCTCATCACTGAATCAGAAGGCAATCAAATTGGCCGCGAGATCCGGTTGCGGACATTGCTGATGGAGCAGTTGGTGATGATTTTGCGCTGGGAACAGAAACAGGGCCAAGACATCGGTGGAAAGGAGTTGGAGGAAGACTGGCGGCCTTTGATGAAGGCCTTGCAGTTTCTGCGCACGCATTATAGTGAGCCGGTTTATGCGCGAGACGTTGCGCGGGCGGCGGGGCTGAGCGAGTCGCGGCTCAAGCAACTGTTCCAGCAGGCGCTCGGCATTTCGTGGGTGAGATTTCTGCAAGGCTACCGCATCCATCGAGCCGCGGCGTTGCTGAATGAGTCCGGCTACAACGTCACGGAGGCGGCCTTGGCGGTCGGATTCGACAGCTTTGCCCATTTCAACAAGACGTTCCGCGCTTTCATGGGGGTGACGCCAAAGGACTTTCACCACGGGATGGGGGCCAAGTCCAAGCGGGCCAGCCGGGCGGGTGGTCTAACCAGCTCGCCACCGGCTTACGAGCGATTCAAAGGATTGCCGACGGCATCCTCACCGTAAGAAAAACGTAGAATCTCGGGCGAAAATGCGATGCCCGGGAGACGCTGGTGCAATACAATGGCGAACGATATATGTCTGCCCAGTTCGCGTTACAATGGCCGGGGAAAGTCGTGTTCGGCGTCGGCCAGTTGGCTACTATTGGCGAGGAAGCCAAGCGGCTGGGTCGTCGCGCGTTTCTGGTTACGAACCGGGAACTCTCGAACCTGGGATTGGCTGGCCGAGCGCAGTTCATATTAGAGACGGCTGGGCTGCAGGTCTTGGTTTTTGACGATGTCCAGCCTGATCCCACCTGCGGTGCAGTCGATGCTGCAGCGGCGCTGGCCCGCTCGAATCGATGCGACGTGGTCATCGCGTTGGGTGGCGGCAGCGTGATTGACCTGGCGAAGGGCGTCACTGTTGCCGCGACGCATGAAGGTCCGATATGGGATTACGTAACTTATACCGGGGCAAATGCCAGACCGATAACTGGAACCGTGCTGCCTTTGGTCGCAGCGCCAACCACTGCCGGCACCGGCTCGGAAGTGACGCACGGCGCTGTCCTGGATAATCCCTCCTTGGGCATGAAAGCGGCATTGCTTGACGCGCGGCTCTATGCGCGTGTCGCGCTCATTGACCCGGAATTGACCCGCACACTGCCGGCGGGAGTGACCGCGATGACGGGATTCGACGCGTTGACTCACGGCATTGAATCCTTCCTGAACGTGGAACGAACCAACCCTGGATCGGAGCTTTTCGCTCTCGAAGCCATTCGCCGTGTGGCAGTTTATTTACCGCGCGTGCTGGCGGACCCGCAAGACCATGAAGCGCGGGCCGAATTATCCTGGGCGGCAACCTGCGGCGGGATGTGTATCACTTTGTCCAACGCGTCAGTCGCCCACGCGATGGCGCTACCGCTGGGCGCCCGGCTGGGCACCCCGCACGGCCTGGCGTTGTCGCGCTTGCAACCGGTGGTGCTGGCCCGCACATGGAAGGCGCAGCCCGAGCGCTGCGCGCAGCTTGCGGGAGCGGTCGGCGCGGCTGCTGCCGGCATGAGCACTGAGCAAAAGGCCGAAGCCTTCGTGAATTGGATTCAAAGCTTTGTCCGGCAGATCGGGCTGACGGATTTGTGGACTGGCCCGGGCCCGGACAACGCGTTATGCGCCCAGCTCACCAAAGATGTTTTCGCCTACATGGGGCGGCCAGTACGCCAGTATCGACCCGTGTTTGCCCCGGAAGAAATCCAAGAGATGTTCGCGGAAGCGCTCGCGAGCGCCGGCCCGTAAACGTCCGATAAGGAAACCTATGACAATGACCGTAAATGAGCTTAAGACAATTCTCGACGTAGCTCTGCTCAAGCCAATGGCAACGGCGGCGGAGATCGAGGCTTTGGCGGGCGTCGTCCGCCAGGAGGGCTTCGGTCAAATCTGCGTTAACACGTTCCATGTTAACCGCGCAGCCGCTGTAATGCGGGGTTCCACCGCCAAAGTCGTGGCCTGCGTCGGCTTTCCGATGGGCGCGGTGCGGACCGAAACAAAGGTGTTTGAGACCGAGCAAGCGCTGGCCGACGGCGCGCACGAGATTGATATGGTGCTAAACCTGGGGGCGTTCTTCGGCGCGGACCATGGCTACGCGGAGGCGGACATACGGGCGGTGGTAAGAGCGGCAGCGGGAGCGCCGGTGAAAGTGATTATCGAGACGCCGTTCTTGAGCCACCAGCAAAAGGCCGAGGCGGCGCGCCTCGCGCAAAATGCTGGGGCGGCCTTCGTGAAAACCTGCACCGGGTTCAGTCCAGACCCGCTGGCACTATATGAGGACGTGCGGTTGTTGCGGCAAACGATTGGGCCGCACATGGGCCTAAAGGCTTCGGGCCGGGTTGGCAATGCCTTTCGTGTGAGGAGCTTGCTCGAAGCCGGCGCCAACCGTTTCGGGTTAATCCTCGAGCAGGCGAGGGAAATCCTGCGCGGCTGGGACGAAGCCGACGGAGGCGCCGCGTGAAACCAGCAGCGATGCTGCCAGCTTCCCCTCTGCCGAAGGCCGGGGAGCAATGGACGGCCAGTCTAAGGGTGCCCGTTGAATTTGGCACGGACTGCCTGGATCGCGTAATGGCTTATCTCAACGGTGCGCACCGGGTATTGTTGGTGACAGGGCGCACAGCGATGAAGGCGGCCGGCATCACCGACCGGCTCAGCGCCGGGTTGCAGGCTGCTGGGGTTGAAACTTGTATCTGCGACGGGTTGTCAGCCGAACCCGCTCATCAAGAGATCACTGCGGCAGCCCAGATGGCGCGCACGTTCCGCGCTCAACTCGTGATTGGTTGTGGCGGGGGCAGCGCGATTGACGGCGCCAAAGCGGTGGCCGTGGCGGCGACCCACCCGGAGCCGCTTATGGACTACGTGGTGAACGGCCCGCGCGTGATCACCTCGGCGACTTTGCCAGTTCTGGCGATTAGCTCGACTTCGGGCACCGGCAGCCACGTCGGCCGGGTCTCGGTGCTATCCGACCGGGAAAAGCGGATCAAACGCGCGCTCATATCCGATTATCTATACCCGCGGGCAGCCTTTTGCGACCCGTTGGTGCTGCAAACGATGACCCCGGAGGTCACTGCCTCCACCGGCTTCGATGCTTTTGCGCAGGCGATGGAAGGCTATCTGTCGCGCTCGGAGAATCCGCTGGGAAACCTGTGCGCAGAGCGGGCGATGACGATTATCTTTCCAACGCTGCCACTGGCGATCGCAAACGGACGGAACCTGGACTTGCGGACCGCGATGGCCTGGGCCGACACGCTGGCGGGAATTTCGCTGGCGACCAACGCCATCATTACGCCGCATGCGCTGAGCATGGTGCTCGGCGCCCGTTACGGCATCACCCACGGCCGGGCGATTGCCGCCGTCACGCTAGCCTGCCTGCGCCACTCGCGGTCCGCCGTCGTCCGCAAGATGGCTCAGATCGCTCGCCTGCTCGGTTGCCGGGAGAGTGCAAGCGACGAAGCGATGGCAAGCTGGACGATGACCGCCCTCGAGGGTTGGCTCGACCAAATCGGAATGAAGCGAAGCCTGCGCGAGTATGGCGTGGTGGAAGCTGACCTCGAGAGCATCGCCCAGGAAGTGCGCACGGTTTTCGCTTTGCGCCTCGATGCGGACCCGG
>JBAXTC010000014.1:0-28178 GCA_037130375.1 Verrucomicrobiota bacterium
CCATGCATCATCCTGCCGGCCTGTTCGTCTCCTTTCTCAAGCAGGCGCTGGCTCGACAGGGTATAAAAGTCAGCGGCAGGCTGCGGACTGTGAACTGGCTTGATCGGCAGGCGAAGCTGGTCGATTACCGCACATGGGTTGAGCTGGGCTCGATGGAGTCGCTGCCGATGAGCGATCTTGCGCGCGAGGTGCAGAAGCCCTCGCAGAATCTCTACACCGACCTGCTCCTGGGGCATGTCGGCGAGAAGACGCGGACCGCCGAGGCCCGGCTGGACGCGACTTCGGAAGGCCTGGGCGTTCGCGAGCTGAACAAATTCCTGGCCGAGGTCGGCATCAAGAAAGGGGAGACGTTCTTTGAGGAAGGGTCCGGCTTGTCGCGGGACAACCTGACAACGGCCAATGCGACGGTCGCCTTGCTCGAGTTTATGAACCGGCACAAGAGCGCCGAGGTCTATCTCGCGTCCCTGCCGATTGCCGGGGTGGATGGCACCTTGAAGAATCGGATGAAGGGAACGCCCGCCGCCGGCAATGTCCGCGCCAAGACAGGGACCTTGCACTGGGCGAACTCAATTTCCGGCTTCGTCACCACCGCGGGGGGTGAGCATCTGGTGTTCTCGCTGATGCTCAACCGCTATTACGAGCTGCGACCCGCGCGCGGCGACCTGGACACCATCGTGGTGATGCTCGCCGGTTTTACGGGTCGCACCACGGACTGAAAAGGATGAATTCCCCGCGTCACGCACGTCCGTGTCAGCCGGCCAGCCCAAGCAGCGGGTTGGCGAGAAGCCTGTCGAAGCTGGGGTTTTGCTCGCGGAGCCAGGCATGGACCTTGATCGAGGCCGGTCGAGTGAGGCTCAATGGCATAGTTTGCCGCGACCCGGAGCGGCGCGCAGATCTGCGGCGGGACCGGATCGAGGTTGATAAACAGGCGGTCCGTGGGGAGGCGAAAGTGTATCTCATGCTTAACAAGCCGCGCGGGTTAGTCACGACCGCTGCGGATGAACAGGGGCGCGAGACGGTCTTTGATTGTCTGGCGGACAAAAGGCTGCCGTTCGTCGCGCCGGTGGGCCGGCTCGACAAAGCGAGCGAGGGTCTGTTGCTCTTCACCAACGACTCGGCCTGGGCGGCGCGGATCACGGCCCCGGACAGTCATCTCGATAAGACGTACCATGTGCAGGTGGATTGCCTGGCTGACGAGGAATTGGCACGGCGGATTCAGGGGGGCATTGCGGCCGATGGTGATCACCTGGCTGCAAAACGCGTGTGCGTGTTGCGCCATGGCGCGCGCAATAGCTGGCTCGAAATTGTGCTCGATGAGGGGAAGAATCGGCACATTCGACGCCTGCTCGCCGCGCTGGGGATCAGCGTGCTGCGGCTCGTGCGTATCGCCATCGGGCCGTTGGCGCTTGGCAACCTGGCGAAAGGGCAATTCCGGCGCCTGACGGCCGTGGAGGTGCGAGGGCTGGCGCCAGAGGTTGAGGGCGGACCGGGCGGCCGCTAATCACAGTTTATGATGCACCATCTCCCACATGATGGTTCCGCCGTGGATCAGCGCCAGAACGAGCAGGCCCGCTCCGGAGAAGTGTTCCATTCGCAGCAGCGTGTTCTCGTTCCATTTGCCGTGCCCGAGCGACACCACCCAGCTTAGCCCGATGAACCATGTCCCCGTGGCCAGCGCGACGCCGGCCACGCACGCGAGCTTGCCGGGCCAATCCGGCGTCACCCATTCCCGTGAGATAAAATTCGCCGCCAAAATGATCCAGAATATCAAGACGCCGACATTGGCCATTACCCGGACCAGCCCCGTCATGAAAGCCGAATGCGGATGCAGCCGCTCCTCGATTCGCATCTCGATTCTGTCGGCCGCGGCCCCGAGCGCTATCGGCCGCGCCTTCACGGATTTCGCCAACAGGAACTTTGTCCCCAGAAACAGCATGAAGACGAAGCTGAACAGTTGCATCCCTGCCTTGACGTAACCGCGCGTGAAGAATGACGCGAGCCCGGTGAACGCGATGAAGCAGTAAGTGACCTCCATTACGGTCGCGCCCAGGCCGATCAGCGCGCCCCATTTGAATCCGCGCCGCGAGCCTTCGTTCAGGATGGTGAGATTGATTGGGCCAACCGGGATGGAGAGCAGGAAGCCGCTGATAAAGCCTGTCAAACCAGCAATCAGAATGGGGGGCAGCTCGGGCATGCGCGATTAAACGGTCGCAGCCGGGCCTTCGTCCTCTTCCTCTTCAATTTCGTTGCGGATCTTCCGCGAAATCCGCGGCCGGATGAACCCATAGAGCAGATAGGCGGTGAAGAACACCGGCAGAACAAAGACCAATATCTTCTCGCGAAAGATGAGGATGCTGCCGAGAAACAGGATGGCCACCAGGGTTTTGGTAAAGGTCCGCGTCGCCCGCAAATCGAGTGTCTTGAAGCTGGGATACCTTACGTTGCTCACCATCATCCAGGAAAGAAACAGCAGCAGGACCGGCAGGCAATAGCGCCAGTTGCCGGTGGCGAAATCCTTTTCATCCCACCAAATCATGAACAGGGTCAGCGAGGCGACCAGGCCCGCAGCCGAGGGGATCGGAAAGCCGAGGAATTCCTTTGAGTTGCCCTCGTGCATGGCCGACAGGCAGTTGAATCGCGCCAGGCGAAACGCGCCGCAGAGCAGATATATCGAGGCGATGAACCAACCGAACTCCGGGTGCCACACGAACACATCTTTCAGCACCACCCGATGCACGAGGAAGGCCGGGGCGACCCCGAACGAAATCAAGTCCGCCAGCGAATCGAATTCACGGCCGAAGGGGCTCTCCACACCGCCCATCCGCGCCACCCGGCCATCGAACAAATCGAAAATGCACGCCAGCAAAATAAACCCGAGCGCCAGTTTGATCTGCCCGAAGTTACCCGTCAAGAGGTCGGCCTCGACAATTTTTGTCAGGGCGACAAAGCCGCAGAACAGGTTGGCCGCCGTGAGCAGGTTTGGCAAAAAGTATATCTTTAACCGCGGCTCACCCGGGTCGCCGGGCGGAGAATCAGGCCGTGAATTGGGAGGGGTCGAGGCCATGACGGTTCTCAATCAAAATGCCATCATTCAAAGACCGCCAGCACGGTCTCGCCGCCGACCACATGGTCATTGAGCTGCACTTTGATTTTGGCGTTGCGCGGCAGATACACATCCGCCCGGGAACCGAACTGGATGAGGCTGACGCGGTCGCCGCGCGCGACCTCATCTCCCTGCTGCACAAAGGGCACGATGCGGCGTGCAATCACGCCGGCAATCAGACGCACCCCCACCTTCTGCCCGCGCGGTTGGCTCGCCTCGAAGCCGAGCAGCACGTTCTCGTTGTAGATGGCCGATTCGGCTTTCAGCGCATTGAGAAACTGGCCGGGGGTGTATTTGAAATAGGCTATCTTCCCGCTGACCGGTGCGTTCTGGACATGCACATCGATGACCGAGAGAAAAATGGAAATACGCTGGCAATCGCCACCCATAAAAGCCGGCTCGGTGGTCGTGCCGATGACGTCCACTTTCCCATGTCCCGGCGCGAGCACCAGGTTGGCGCCGGCCGGCACGCGCGCATCCGGGTCGCGAAAGAAGTAGAGCGTAAAGGCCGTGAAAAGAACCCACAGCGCTCCGAGCCCACCGAAAAACGCGACGCTGAAATCGCCTTTGGGCAAGGCGACCGCGCCGATGGCCAAAATCACCACCACCACGACCAGCGCTATCAAGATCAGTCTAAAGGCTGCCTTTAGGGCCTTGCCCGAATGTTTCATGCAGCCCTAATGTAAGGTTTCGATGGCAGGCGGCAAAGACTAAAGTTGCAGCAACGGGGCAGTCACAAAGCCGGGCTGGCGGGATGCCTGCCCTAAAGCCGCTGTTCGTCCGCATCAATGACACCCACGAAGCTCTGAATATCATCGCGGTGCGCCATGCCCGCCTGTTCCTTGCGCAGCTTCAGCCGCGCCTGCATCTCCGCGTCGTCCTTCTTCGGATAATTCAACATCTGCTCCCGGTGCGCCGCTTTCACAGCTTCCGCCGGCTTCACGTGGTTGCGCACCCAATCGCAGACCTCGCCGTCCGTGATGCTCTTGCGCACCACGTCGATGAATTGCTGCGCTTCGACCCCAGCGGTCTCCAGCCACAATCCGTCGAACCCCTTGCAGAAGTTCGGCTGGTAATCGGAATGCAGCTTGCCGGCCAGGTGCAGGCGGATTTTGTCGATAAACCGTGGCAGATGCATCCACCCGCACATCGTCTCGCGCGGACTCCGGGGACATATTCTCTCGCTCATGCCCAGATCTTCCGCGCTCCCTTGCTTCTTGTCAATCTGGTCGTGCTGCTCGGTGTCCGATGTCAATCCCGAGAACCAGCCCGTGGACGCTGAAGCCCGATCTGCTCGAAGGGGATTTTCTCAAAACCGGGTATCTTCGCGAATACTGCGGAGTCCGCGCGCAGCCGGAAGTCCAGCTTGCCGGAGTTGACGAAGCCGGGGTCGGTGTCGGTCACGAAGCTGTCCGTCACCTCCCAATTGCCGGTTTGCACGCTGCGGCAATTGACAATCAGGTTGGCGCGGGCGTGATTGCGGCGCGGTTGGCCGGCAAACTCCATGAAGCCTTTCAGTTCGGGATAGTGGTCAGCGAACGGCGGTTTGGTGACATCGACGTCTTTGAGCAGTTTCTCCTGCCACAGCGGGCCGGTCAGCCATTCCTTCCACAAGTCGTCTTTCCATGGCGCGCTGCCCAAGGCGAGGGAACATTCGATGAAGATACAATTGCGGACGGTGTTGTCGTGTCCGCCGTGCGAGAATACGGCGCCGAAGCTCCCGCCCGCGGCCCGATAAAAAATGTTGCCAAACACCGTCTGCCCGCCGGCGCCATCGTCGAAATATACCGCACAACTGCCGTGGCTGCGCGTGCTGCCAATGTGATGCCAGAAGTTGTAACGCAACACCGAGCCGCGCTCAGACGGATTGCGTCCCATGTAAAACGAGCCGCAGTCATCGGTCTCCATGCCGGTGTGATGGATTTCGTTGAACTCGATGATATGATCGTTGCCCGCGAGACCGATGGCCTGGTGCGGGCCGTCGTGGAGCAGATTGTGCGCGAGCCGGACGCCGACGCCGTCGAGGTGTACATGATAAGCGTGCGTGCGTTGCCGGCGCGAGACGTCGTGGATGTGATTGTTCACCGCCTCGTGTCCGCTCGGCGCAAGGGTTTTGCGGTCGCCCCCGCCGATCTTGAGGCCCGCCGTGCCGGTGTCGAAGATGTCACAATCCAGAACGCGATGCTGTGTGCCACCGTCCACCACGATGCCGTCCATGCCAGTGTTCCGAACGCAACAGGCAACAATGCTGTCGTTCTGCCCGCCCTTGATTTCAATTCCGTTGCCTTGACCTGCCTCGATGGTGAGGTTGCGCAGGGTGACATAGGATGCGTTACGCAGCGCAATGACGGGTTGGGTCAACGTGGACAGCACCACCCGCGCGCTGAGCAGTGGCGAAGGCGGCCAAAAGAATAACTGACCCGAATCGCGATCAATAAAGTATTCGCCGGGTTGATCCAGTTCTTCAAGCAGATTGACGGCAAAGTATCGGCGTGGGCCGGAGTTTCCACTTCCCAGTCCGTAGTGATGCTGTTTGGCCAGGGTGATGCGGTGCTCGTTCGTGTCGATGTTCTGAACCCGGATCGTTTCGCTGCTCCAGTCGAAGCACCAGTAACCTTGCAGCCAGACGGCAGGGGCTTGCCGCCAGCGGGCTGGACGGTCTCCGTCGTAGGCAAAGGCGCCGAGTTTGTCCGAAGCGTGATTGCGCCACGGCGCGGGGCCGCTTTCGACCACCTTGCTGAACTCTGCCCAACCCTCATTCGGCCAGCGCGCGAGCGTCATGCGCTGATCGTTGAAGAACAACTCCGGCAACGGTGCCGCGCCGTTGAATTGATCCGGGAACGCCCCGTAGTTGGTGATCCCCAGCGCCCCCAAGTCCGCGCGCAGGACATGCGAGCGGGCGGCGGCATCGAGTCGCTTGAGAATATCCGGCGCGCTGACCGGTTGGAAACCTTGTGCGGGCAGGCGGCGGCCGCCCACCAGTCGCACTTCTTTCCCCTCCAGGCCCCGATAGATAACCGGCCGGTTGGGTTCGCCACCGTCGTCGGTGCCAAGCTCGAACGTGGAAGCCAACGCATATTCACCGCCGTGGATCCAGACCGTCGCCCCGCCTGGCGGAAGCCCGCCGCTTTGCTTGAGTGAACGAACCGCGGCACGCGCGCGCTCCAAGTCCGCAAACGGCGCAGATCGCGAGCCGCGGTTGGAATTCTTGCCGCTGGGGGCGACATGGAATTCAGCGGCACGGGCAGCGAACAGGCTGGCGAGCAGCAAGACGAAAAGGAGAGGCATTCGTTTGGCAGAACTTCCCCGGCACGGAAACAGACTGCGACGGCAGCCATCGCTGAATTCCGCGCCTTTGGCTCTCGAGGTGCGAAAACGGTGTAGTTGCATTAAACGGATACATACCACGCTGGGAACACGGTCTCAAGGAATTCGTCAATCACGAAGCCAATCGGGAAGCAAGAGCGGCAGCCGGAATTGCAGAGGCTGAAGAGGCGGCGGAGCAGATCTGTGAACTGGGCGCGGGTTGGGGGCACTGGAGGTGGAAGAGAGTCAACTGGCCGAGACGAATTAGTGGGAAGAAGCAGGCTTGCGTGAGATAATTGAACGGCGTATCCTGTTTGCGTGAAATACGAGCGTATCGAGATCAATCCGCACGTAATGTTGGGCAAGCCGGTCATTCGCGGAACGCGGATACCGGTGGAGCTGATCTTGCGCAAGCTGGGCGAGGATGCAACGGAAGCGGACCTGCTGGAGGCGCACCCACGCCTGCAGCACGCAGACATCCAAGCGGCGTTGGCGTATGCCGCCGATTCCTTGGCCCACGAAACCATCATCCTCCAACCCGCCTGATCGAAGACAAGGATTTCGGCTGGCACGTATTTGTCAGCCACGCCACCTCTGCTGGCGTGATTCTCATCGGGTTTCCGAGCCAGGCACGAAGCTCGCTCGCGCGATCTGTATTGCAGGTTGTCCGGGAACAACCGGACAAACTTCCCGGCAGTTTCGTGGTCATTCAACCTGGCCAAGTCCGCATCTCCAAACAGCCATGACCCGCGCACCGTCAATTTCAAAAGGCAGCGGCCTGGCATCGGGGGTCTGCCGGAGTTTTGCTCGCGAATCGGTCTGTGAAGCCGGCGGGCAGCAAATTACTTTGTGGGCACCTTGTTAGGAACGGCCGGTTTTGCTACCGGCTTTGGCGGCGGTCCGGATCAGGCGCTAAATCTGGATGGCAGCGGTTATGACAGTTTGGGCGGGGGGGCGGCCCTTATTTCGATTCCGGCCCTTACTTTTGCCAGCACGACGAATGGCACGGTGGAAATGTGGGGGCAGGCCGGTTGGACGGATCTGAACTCAGGAGTTTTTTATGCCTTGGTTTCCAGCACCGCCTACAGCATGAACTACAGCATCTTAATGACGGGAGATAAGTCTGCCATTGTTTTTTGGAACGATACAGCTTGGCAGACTTTTCCTATCCCGGCACCGGGCACCGATTGGCACCATCTGGCCGTGGCGGTTGCTCCGGCTGGCGCCAATTGCACACTTTCCGTGCAGAAAACTTCTCCCGAGGCTTTCGCGTTGGAAACCGGGAGAGCAGAAAACCATTCGGTAGTGGTGGCGGCAGGGAATACGGAACGCGGTTTGAAACGAGCGGTGCAACGGTTGATTTTGGCAAGCGAACAGGCGGAACGGGGCTTGACCATTCCGGAGCTTCATTTGACCGAAAGCGCATGGATTCCGCAACGGGAATGGACGCTCTGCCATGATCCCGGCGCGCTGACCCAGCGCGCCGATGTTTTTGATTATATGCGATTGCTGCGGGGGAAATTTCAGGCCAAGAATCCGAAAGTCGATTTTGCCGTGGATTTTTGGGCGGCCGGCTCCGACTCCGAATACATGCAACAGCTCGCGGACAATGGTTTCGGTGATTCGCTTTTTCTGGAGATGAGCATGCCGAGTTTTTTTCCGGCTGGAAAGCGGGAGCACCTGCATGAGGCCAGCCAGCTCCTGTGGAACCCCGACCGCGATCCGCACGAAATCCTGCGCGAGCTTGCGGAAGGGATTTGGGGCCCCCGCAACGGCCCGGCCATTCTCGCCGCCCTGGAATTGATTCAGGACACGCGTTCCGGCCCCACTTGGCAGAGTTTCTGTCCGCTGCTGGCGCAGAAACAAGCGGCCAGCCGCATCCATGGCCGTGGCGATGACGGCTGGTATGGTTTGCTGACGACGCCGCTTTCACTTGGGCTGGAAATTGAGCAACATATAAAATGATTCCGACCTCTCCAAAAACCCCAGCGCCGCCGCAAATCCGACTCCGAAAAGTAGTTTTCGGCGGTCACGTTGCGATTGGCCCGCACTCCCTGATTGCATTGCTGTGCCTGACACTGTTGGGGCCGGCGGCGGTGGCGGCCGACGGCGTGTTCGTCCGCTTCCGACTCCTTGAGCCAACGAACGCTGCTTGGCACGTGAAGCTCGGCGGCTACATTCACAACGACCCGTGGTATCTACCCGAGGCCATGTGGCCGGCGGGTGCGGACACGAATGCCGCCAAACGCGTGGCGGCAGGGCAGGTCAGCCCCTGGTTCGATCTGGGCGGGCATGCGGGAAAGTTGCTGCATGGGCGGCTGCAGCGGTCTGGGGGAGTGGCGGAGCTTCCCAACATCACAGCGGAGTTTCTCTGCGATCAGCCGGATGGGACGCGGCGCATTGTCATCGAGCTGGCCACCGCACCCGAGGACGCGATGGTGGTCAAGCGGATGGAGGAAACCTTCAACGGAGGCAAAACCAGCTTCCTTGTTTCGCCCACGCTTCGGGCGGATGCCGCTTCGTTGGAGACGGCCAGTGAAATGACGGCCCGGCGGCTGGCGTGGGCCCGAGCCGCGAGCGGCGGCCGGCGCTCGGCACCAACCAACCTGTGGGTGCAGACGCAATTCTGGGGGCCGCAGCGCGCGGAGTTGAACGCCCAGGAAGCCGAGGTGCTTTGGCTGCTCGGGTTCAACCTCATCGGCAACGCGCCGGATGGGGCTCTGAAAAGATTCCCGTTTAACGAACCGGGCGGGCATCATTGGGTTGAGTTCGGCCCCGCGCTCACGCGCACAGACATTGAGCAGCAGATTGCCAAGCCCGCTGCCACGGCCCGGGCCGGCGCGCGTCCGACGCTCTTCGGTTTCTCCGACGAGATCGCCTGTCGCCCGCCTATCGGTAAAGACACGAACGCGCTCGCCCACTTCCGCGCGTGGTTGAAGGACCACGGTCTGGGGCCGGCGGAGTTGGGGGTGAAGTCGCTGGCGGAAGTCGTGCCGATCGAATCGCCGCCGGTGTTGCGCGAGCGGCAGAAGGTGGATCGGGCGGCGGCAAATCGCGTGTTCGTCTGGACCACGCGCTTCCGGCAGGAGTCGGCGACGCAACGGCTGAAGTGGCTCACGGAGAGTTTCCACAGTCATGCGCCGACCAACGTGCTTACTTCGACGCTGGTGGCGGATCATCCGTACTTCGGCGGCTCCGGCCTCGGTATGGGGATGAACGTCGAGAACACTACTTGGGGCGGCTACCCGCTGTCGCTCAACTGGTTTGACCTGGCGCGCGAGCGCGTGGTGGACGTCATCGGCATCGAAGATTGGCTGGGGCTGAATTTCATGTTCGGCCCGACTGCCACCTGGGAAGGTTTTCAGCTTATCGGCTTCCAGGCAGCGATATTCCGCAGCGGCAGCCGTGCGGCATTGCCGATCATCACCTGGATCACGCCGAGCGACGAAACGAACCTCCGCCTCAAGAGCGCCTCCGCGCTCTGCCAGGGCGCGAAGCATTTTTTCTATTGGTCCTATGGCCCGACGCCAACCTGCACGGAGAATTACTGGAGCGACCTGCGCAGCGCCTACGATGGCATTGTGGCCATGACGCGACAACTGGCGGGCGCGGAGCATATCATCGCCCCGGGCCGGACCCGCCCCACGCGCGTAGCCTTGCTCTACAGCCTGTCGAGCGATCTCTGGCAGCCCTTCGGCTATGTGACAATGGCCGAGCGGCGGCTGACCTATTTTTCGCTCATCCACGACCAGTATCTCGTGGACCTGCTCACCGAACGCGACGTGCAGGAAGGCCGGCTGCGCGATTACGACGCGCTTTATGTCACCGACCCGTGCGTGTCCGTCGCCGCGTGCGACTCAATTCGGCGTTGGGTGCAAGGCGGCGGCTGGCTCTACGGCGCCGGTGCGGCCGGAAGTCGCAACGAGTTCGACGAAGAACAGGCAGGCCTGGCGGACGTGTTCGGGATCGCGCCGGGCGTGGCAGTGGAAGTGCAACCGGGACGCTTCGACCTGCGGGGCGCTTTGAACGACCTGAAATGGCTCGCCCAAGTGGGATTCGCTTCTGGCACTGAAGGCTTCGGGGCGCTCGGCCTGAAAGTCAGGCTCACCCCAACGACCGCGACGGTGACCGGGACGTTCCCCGACGGCGGCCCCGCAGTGCTGACGAACCGCTTCGGCAAAGGCGTGGCCGTGTGCGTGGCGACCTGTCCGGCGGTTTCCTACGCCAAGGACGCGCGGCTCGTGCCGGCGGAGTTGAAGGAGAAATGGCCCGCCGCGCAGCGCCGCTTCATCAACCGTGTTGCTCAAGGTAGTGGCGCGTCCCGGCTGGTGGAACTGTCGCATCCGGTGGTGGAAGCCGGCGTGTTCGAATCACCCGGCGGCGTTGCCTTGGTGCTGGCGAACTTCACCTACGAGCCGATTTCGCGGTTGGAGATTCGCCTGCCCGTGAAGCTTGCGCCCAAACAGGTGCGATCGCTGGAAAAAGGACCGCTGAAATTCGCAACCGAACGCGCTTCGCCGACCTTGGCGCGACAGGGCTATCCGCAGGTGGTGGTTTGCACGGTCGGACTTGAGTTGAACGATGTGGTGCTGTTCGAGTGAAGCGTCCGACCATGCCGCCTCTTCGCCCACACCTACTGCAGCCATGAAACCAGCCACACCGAAAGCCAAACTGCCTGGAAACTACTCTTCCTGACTTTGCTGTTACTGGTAGCACTGACCTTGTCCTCGTGCCGCCACTGTCCGCCTGGTTCGGTGGGCATGTGTTCCGGGTGGAGTGGTCTCCCGGCATGCTGGTGTTCAAGGTTGACGGCGTCGAGACTCACCGCACCACCACGGATGTGCCCGACAGTCCGATGTTCCTGATCAGGCGGCTGGGCGCTGTTCGTCGGCTTGATGGCGGCGCGATCGAGGCTGCTACGAGGTTTCGATTAGCGGACCGGCCCAAGGACTTTGAGCTTTTACACGATGCCAACACAATCTATTTTCGACGTGGATTTTATTTCCGTCACCGCCTCGCTCGCCGACCTGATCGGGCGCGAATGCGTCGAAGCGCGCTGGGCATCTTCCGCGTCGGCGAGGACGGACGGCTTTACCTAATTTCCAAGAGCGAGCATTACCACACGCCGCTGGGACACGGTTTTCCGGGTTACACGCTGCTCGACTGTGCCCGGCAACTCGGCATCCCTAATGCCACGCACAACAACACCCGCGGCCAGATCACGCGCCTGCTCGAGGAGGAACTCGTCGCCGCTGTCAACGGGCATGTGGCATCACGACTTATTTATCTTCCGCGAGTGGGGCTTGACGCCCTCGGCGGTGGCGGTCGGCAAAGGTTTTCCCGGAGGCGAATATCCCGCGTCGCGCCTCATCTTCAGCGCGGTGCTGGATTGCATGCCGCAATTCGGCGCGCTCGTCACCAACGGCCAGGAAGAACTTGCGTCGCTCGCCTACCTCATCACGATGCGCTGGGCCAAGGCCAACGCCCAAGTTACACGCGCCGTGGGCGATTACCAGGTGGAGGCCGCAGAGGACATTGTCCGCTACAGTCGCCGCGCTGCTCCAGGTTAACCGAAGCATGAAATACCCCATTAAACTCCACTACCTGGCGGCCATCCTCCTGGGCCTATCGCCGTGGGCTGATGCGACTGTGGTGGTGAGCCGCCTCCAATCGCCGCAGGTGATCGACGGCCCCAACAACCGCACCGACACGCCGAGTCGCGCGTTTTGGAACGGTTCCGAGTTTTCCATGTATGTGGGCGGCGGACACACCTACAACATGCGCGGGCCGGACATGCGTAGCGTCTCCGAGGCCTGGGACTTCTATGCGGACGCCTCAGCGAGTTTGACGCCGGGCAGTGCCGGAGCTTTTGATGATGGCGGAGCGTGGCTTCTGCATGCCGAGGTCGCTACGGAGAATACCAACCTGGTTCGCGGATGGTATCACGCCGAACAATGCCGGGGCGGGGCCTCGAACCGCAAGACCATGGCGTACTGCGAATCCGCCGACGGCGGCCGCACGTTCCAGAAGGTGTGCGCCGCAGATACCACCAGGAACTATCCCAACAACCAGTTCATCACTTCCTGGACCGGATATAACGGCAATACCAATCGGGATCATACTGGTGATGGCCGGATCGCGCGCGTGGGCGATTACTACTATTGTTATTTCATGCCGGTCATCGGGGGCGTCTCGCCACATGTGGCCCGTTCGGCCGTGGCGGATCATGGTCGTCCCGGCACCTGGTGGAAGTACTTTGACCCGGCCGGCGACGGCGGGAGGAATGGCACTTGGTCGGAACCCGGTTTGGGCGGACGTTCCAGCTCCCTGTTTCCTGCCACCGCCGGTATTGTTTACGGAAGAGAAATGACTTGGAACGATGGCTTGAATCGCTTCATGCTTGAAGCACACGGGTTCTCCGTTCCCGGCTGCTCCGGAATCTACCTCAGTTTCTCGACCAATAACCTCTTCGGTTGGGAACGCGCTCCGTATCCGCTGGTTGTGTATGAGGGTAACGGGGCGAGTTGGGACCGCGACCTCATCCCCGCCAAAGAACTCCATGCTTATCAAGGGTTCGCTGCGCTGGATGGGGCGACTGACGGTAGGTTTCCCACCGCGGGAAGCACTCGCTTTGGCACTTCGTTCTGGTACATGGTCACTTATCTCAACCCCCATGAAGGCTTTGCCGAGCGCTACCTGCTTCGCCAGAGAGTTAATCTTTCGGAAACCAGCTCCAGCGCCCCCCAGGACCAAGTGGGGCGAGTCGAACTTGCGCTCTTTCGTCACCGGGATGCCACGGACGATTGGGCCACCACCTACAACACTTTCGGGCACTACCGGAAAATCCAGACGCTCGGCTATCTGTGTACCGCCGGGATTCCCGGCACGACCCCTCTTTACAGTCATACCAATCTCGCGGCAAATCACTGGGTCAGCACGAATGCGATGGAAGCGACCAAGCTGAGCCTCCTGGGTTACCTATTCACGAACCATGTGAGCGGCACCATTCCGCTCTATAGCACTTACAACTTGCGGACGAGCATTTATTCTGCGACCACCAACGCGAGCGCTCCCGGCGCGAAACTTCTCCTGGGCTACCTCTTTCCGCCCGTCGGCGACGAGACGTTTGCCTATCGCTACGATGCTACCGAACAGACCGAAGTGGTGAACGGCGGGGCGGAATCGTTACCGTTCACGCGCACCGGCCAGCAAGGTTACGACAATTGGTATTTTGCGGAGCGATCGCCTTCGGGCGCGCTGATTCCGCTCACCTACAACCCGGCCAATGCGCCCGTGTGGTATCCCAACCTGACGCGGGTTTGGGCCTCCACGAACGGCCTGAGTGGTGCGACGCTCAATGCTTATGGTGGCACTCCTGGTACCACCAACAACGCGGTGCGGCAATGGGTGGCCATTGACAGCGGGAGCGTCTATGTCAGCGCACGGGCCTTCAGCCGGGTCGCCTCCCGAGGCGATGGTGTTAAGGTTTTGATTCAAAAGAATAACCGGTTGCTATGGCAATCCACGGTAACGAACGGCCAGAGTTCCGCGCGATCTGTCAGCTTCGGGAAATGGCTGCCCGTCACCCAGGGCGATGCCCTCACCTTCGAAATTGCGCCGCTTTCTGCCAACTCGACAAATGCCGACACCTATTTCCGGCCCACCATTTGGTTTCAGTGGGGTCCCGCCAACTCTGAACGCTAAGGCATCGTCAACCGGCCATGTGGCGCAATCCACAAATCTGAGCCATCGCAGCTCGGTCGGCGAAAATATGCAATATCTGGCCCGGGACCGGCATGGGCGTCCGCTGGCATGCATTCTCTTTGGCGCGACTGCCTGGCAGTCCAAGTGCATGCCTTGGATAATATGCACTTGCGGCCTCTGCGACGGGGGTGTCTCTGCTATCAGGCGGTGATCGGCCAGCATTGGCCAAAGCTGGAACGGCCGATCGAACTGCTCATCTGGACGCTGTAGCCGCGGTTAACCACCCTATGCGAGACGACCGGCTTTGCGCCGGTTCACTTCTTTTTCGCGGTTGTCGTGCGAAAGTCGTATTTGTCCGGCTGGCCAGCAAAACATAGTCCCATGTAGGAGCCTTTAACGTCGTCATAGCGAATGCCGTGCAGCTCCAGGGCGACTTTCTCAGCGGTGATAGGCAAGCCTTTCATTCTGAGTCCGACGGCGTCATCGACCGCGTTGGCAATCATGGCGGCTGCGGGGATCATGGTTTGTTCGCCGATCCCGCGCGCCCCAAATGGACCGTCGGGCTGCGCCACCTCGACGATGATCGGCACAATCTCCACCGGCACGTCCAGGGCCGTTGGAATCTTGTAGTCCGTAAAGTTGGCGTTCAACAGCTTGCCCTTGAGATCGTAGCGAATGTCCTCGTAGAGAACCGTCGCCAAACCCTGCAGGACACCGCCCACGACCTGGCCCTTGACCAACCCCGGATGAATCGCTTTGCCCGCATCCACGGCCAGCACCGCCTTGAGCACACGCATTCGGCCGGTTTGTTTATCAACTTCCAAAATGGCCGCGGCTGCGCCGACCGTGTAGTGGACGTTGGGATGGCCGCCTTGACTGGTTTCAGGATCGCTCAAGGCGGACGTAAACTCGGGCATAAACACGCCGCTCCCAAGGATGGGGCCTCCGATGAAATTCCCTTGCGCGGTCTGGATGCCGCTGATGACGAAGTCCTTGAACGGCAATGCAAAGTCGGGTCGAACGCGGCATTTGACCTTCTCGTCTTCCACATACAGCGTGTCGTGGGCGAGGCCCAGGGCCCGCTCGACCACATCAAACATCTTCTCGCGCACCTCGATGGCGGCGGCTTTGACGGCGTTGCCACAGCCCCAAGTCACGTGAGAGCCGACGGTCTGCCATTCGTAGGCATTGCGGTCGGTGTCGGGTGGCTCGACGCGGATGCGGTGGACGGGCACGGTGAGAATCTCGGCGGCGATTTGGGCCATCACGGTCAGGTAGCCCTGGCCGATCTCCATGCCCGATGCGCTGATGTTGAGGCTGCCGTCCTCGTTGAACTTGATGAACGCGGACGAGGCCGCGTTGGGCGGCATCGCCGGCGCTTTCCAGAAACAGGCAAAGCCTTTGCCGATGACTTTGTGCGGGTCCTTGGAACTCTCCTTCTGGCCCCATCGGATCTCCGCCGCCACCCGGTTGATCGCCTCGTGCAGCCCACTCGGGTTCATCCTGGCGCCATAGGCCAGGGTGTCCCCCTCGCAAATCGCATTCCTGCGGCGAAACTCCACCGGATCCATGCCGATCTTTTGAGCCACCCGCGTAATATGCGACTCCAGGCCGAAATGGAACTCCGAATAACCGAAGCCGCGGTATGGACCGCCCGGCGGCAGGTTCGTATAGACGCAGACGGAGTCGATCTTGACGTTCGGAACCCGGTAAGGCCCGGTGGCGGAAAGGCCGACGGCGTTGACGACGTTCGCGCCGTATTCGACGTAGCCGCCCGCGTCCCAGTGCAGCGTGTGCTCGATGGCCGTGATCGTGCCGTCGTTCGTTACGCCGAGCTTGATCCGCGCGATTACGCCCTGCCGCTGGTAGGTGTTGTAAAACTCCTGGGCTCTGGACCAGCGGACTTTGACCGGGTGGCCCTTGACCATGATCGCCAGGGCGGCGCCGATGATTTCCATGGACACACCCGCCTTGCCGCCGAAGCCGCCGCCAACATAGGGCGTCACCACCCGGATGTCTTTGTGCGACAGACCGAGTGGTGCCAGCGCCTGCGCAAACACGTGCCGCTGCGTGTAGGGCGACTGCGAGGCCGACCAAAGGGTCAGCCGTCCCGCCAGGTCATAAAGGCCGACGATCACGTGGGGTTCGATTGCGCAGTGGGCGTAGCGAGGAACGGTGTAGGTGTCTTCCAGGATGACGTCGGCTTGCTTGAACCCCTGCTCGACATCGCCCTTCCGGGTCTTGCGATAGTGCGCGATGTTCGTCCCTGCCTGCGGGAAAAACCACGCGCAGCGCGGATACTTGCCCAGATCCGGGTGAACCAGCACCGCGTCATCGCGCAGCGCTTCCGCCAGGTCCAGGACCGGCTTGAGTTCTTCATAGACCACCTTCACTAGCTTCGCCGCCCGTTTCGCCGTTTTCGGATCGCGCGCCACAACCGCGGCAACCTGTTCCCCGACAAATCGCACCCGATCCGTGGGAAAGATGAATCGGTCCTGCATGTACAACCCGAACCGGTAGGGGAAATCCTTGCCCGTAACCACCCGGACGACGCCGGGAACCTTCTCTGCCGCCGAGGTGTCGATGCTTTTAATGATGGCGTGCGCATAAGGGCTCTCGACGATCTCCGCATGCAGCAAGTCAGGACCGAACGTGAGGTCGTCCACGTACATGGCAGCTCCGGTGATTTTATCCAGCCCATCGATGCGGTTGGGCGACTCGCCAACGAACTTAAGTTTGGTCATAGGCTCTTCCCTCCTTTGCTGCTCAAGGCAAGGATGGCCTCGATGATCGGTTTGTAGCCAGTGCATCGGCAGAGGTTGCCCGCCAATGCCTCCTTAACTTCCGCCTCGGTGGGGTGCGGATTCTTCTCCAATAGCTCGGTCGCCGAGAGCACCATGCCCGGCGCGCAAAACCCGCACTGGAAGGAGCCATGTTCCAGAAAAGACTGCTGCACCGGCGAGAGGCGGGTGCGACTCAATCCCTCGACCGTCGTGATTTCAGAGCCGTCCGACTCGATCGCCAGGATGAGGCAGGACCGCACCGACTTGTCGTCGATGAGAACCGTGCAGGCGCCGCAGTCGCCCCGCTCGCAGCCGATCTTGGGGCTCTTCACGCCCAGCTTTTCCCGGAGGACATCGATCAGCAGGTCGCTGGGCTCGACTTTGATCGTGCGCGTCTCTCCGTTGAGCTTGAAGGTGATTTGTTTGTCCATAGCCGCCTCCTAAATCAAGCTGGTCCCGTAGTCCGGCCCCGCGCCTGCCAGCCTGGCGACGGCGGCCCGCAGGCCGCGTTCGAGCATCACGCCGACCATTTGTAACCGGTATTCCTTTGTCGCCCGGATATCCGTGATGGGTGCGATCTCCTCCGGCACGAGCCGCACCGCCTGCTGAATGATGTCTTCGGACAACGGATGACCTTCCAGGAGAGCTTCAATCCGGTCGGCAGCGATGGGCCGAGGTGCGACTGAGCCAAACGAGATGCGGTAGCGGTTGCCAGCCAGCGCGAGCGCGGTGACACTGGCCTGAGCGAGGTCCTCGCCTTGGTAGCGGCGCAGCTTGACGAAGCAGGCCCCGTGCTTCTTCTTCGGCAAAGTCACCGTGACGCCCGTGGCGATTTCGCCGCGCTTCAACACGGTCTTGCGCGGGCCAAGAAACCAATCCCGTAACGGCACCTCGCGCTTGCCCGCCGGGCCGGCCACCAGGACCGCCGCATGATACACCAGCAGCACGGCGCCGCCGTCACAACACGGCACTGCCGAGCAAAGATTGCCCACCAGAGTGGCCCGGTTCCGAATACCCACCGACGCCACCCAGCCTGTCATCTCCCGGATCACGGGAAACTTCCTGGCAATGATTGGCGAATCCCGCAGGTCGCTGAATGTAACGAGGGCGCCGATGGAAAGGACGCCGCTCTTGAACTCGATCCGGTCCAGGCCCGGGATGCCCTTGATGTCCACAACCACGTCCGGCGTAAGCACGCCGTCACACATCAGACTTACCAGATCCGTGCCGCCTGCAAGCGCCCGTGCGCGCTTTCCATACCGCGCCAGTATCCCGACCGCCTCGCGCAGCGTGGGAGGCTTCAGATATGCAAATTGGTGGGCGATGGCCATAGCGGTCTATTTGGGCGGCAGCATCGCCACGATCCGGCACATCGCCGATTCCATCTCGATGCCCCGCAACGGGAAGGCGCCAATCCAGGCTCGTTTGTTGCTAACCTGGTCGATGTCCCCGCCAACATTCTCCGCGTGGACCAGTCTTTTCGGGAACAGTTTCAAGTGCATTACCTGGTAATACTCGTCTGGGGGAAACATCTCATCCCAACTCTTCCCGAACCTGGCCTTGAGTTTTTTTTCGGCTTCGGTGAAGCGGGCCGGATGCCAGTTGCGGATGATCGTGTTCATCGGGTGGTCCGCGCTGCCGCAATCCACGCCGATCCACTTGAGCTTCATGTCCAGCGCCCATTGGTGGAACCCCGGCCCGGGTCCCGGATGCTTCACGAAATACCGCAGTTCGTCGGATTGTTTCTGATCCCACGCATAGCGGTGGTAGCCGGTGTTGATGATCAGGATATCCCCTTTCTTGACCTCCACGTTCTTCGTGATCATCTCCGCGGTGTAGAGATCGTAGTCATCCACCTCCTTGGAAATGTCGGCCACCACGCCGGGCCCAATCCATTCTTCGATGGGAACCTTGCCAATGGCCCGGCCGCTGGAGTGAAAATGAATCTCGCCGTCCATGTGGGTGCCGACGTGGTTGCTGGTGGTAATGATTTGGCCGTTGGCGCCCTGGCCCATGTGGGCGCCGGCGATGCGTTTGAAGTATTGAATGCCCAGCGGCATGTAACTCGGCCACGGCGGCGTGTGAATGCTCAACGGCTGGGTCAGGTCATACACCCGCACCTTGTCCATGAACTGAAGGAATTGATCGGTATTCATATTTATTGGAGCGCAGACGCCCACGTCCGCGAGTGGTTGCTCAGGCAGTGGATTTGCGCGGACGTGGACGTCCGCGCTGCTTTTGCCGCGTGAAGGTCTTCGCAAACCCTTCAAATGCCTCTTTGAAGGGTTTCATCGGCGCATTGAGGACGCCCGCGCCGATCTGGCCGATACCCGGTTCCTTGTGCGCTACACCGGTGTCGATAAACGGCAGGATGTTTTTCTCAATAACTTTCCGCACATCGATCCCCGTCGGTGTGCCCCGGAAATTCAGGCTGGGAATCTGAAAGACATTGTTCTCTGCGGCCGTGATTTCATACATCTGACGGGTGTAGCCGAGGGCATCCTCGCTGCTGCCGCCAACAAACTGGACGATCGCCGGCGCGGCCGCGATGGCGAATCCGCCCAGGCCGTTGGTTTCGGTGATGGCGCTGTCGCCAATGTCCGGGTTGGCGTCAGCCTTCGAGTAGCCGGCGAAAAATAGCGCGTCCGGCACCTCGGCCGGACCCGTGAACCATTGGTTGCCGGTCCCGGCAAGCTGCACGCCAAAATCGGTGCCGTTGCGCGCCATCACCACCACGATGCTGCTGTGCTTGATTCCGCGCGCCGCGTCCAGGGTTGCCTTCGAGGCGGCCATCGAAAGATTGAGGAAGAAGTGGTCGTTGTGATTGATGAACTCGAGCACTTCAGCAACGGCCGCTGGTTCGTCACAAGTTCTCACAATCGCTGGCGCAATTGTCCGGTAGAAGAGAGATGTGGCGGCCCGATTCCGGTTGTGAACCTCGTCGCCCATGTGGAGCGCCTGGGCTATGAGGTTTTTGAGGTCGATGGTCCCCAGCTTCGCCACCGCCTTCTTCAGGACCGGGTAGAGGGTGTGCTGCATCCAATCCAGCCGCTCGATCACCGACTCCGCGTAAGCGCCGTAGCGCAGGACTTTGCCCAGACCTTCATTGAGCGTGGCATACGCCTGGTTGCCATGCGTCTCGTTTTTCACGACAAAAACAGGCATCGAAGGCGCGATGACGCCAGCCATGGGACCGACCGCGGCGTGCTCGTGGCACGGGGAAAACTCGATAGCACCCGAGGCTGCGAGCCGCTGGGCCTCTTCGGGAGTCCGGGCCTTGCGTTCGTACAAAAGGGCGCCGATCACCGCGCCGCGCATCGGCCCGCACATTCGGTCCCAGGTGATCGGCGGTCCCGCGTGCAACAGCATGTCCGGCTTCATCCCAGGGATGACGTCGAGCGCTCGATCAAGCCCGACGAGCTGCGGCATCCCGCTGAGGATAGCCTTCACGGCCTTCGCGTTCGCCTGCTCAATCATGGTCCGGTGGTCCCTGACCTGCTTCACGAGCTTGCTCTCGATCTCTATTGGAGGTTTCCAGTCCACTTGGACGGCCGGCACGCCTCTATCATTCAGCGCTTGCTTAAAGGCCGAAAGCCCCAGGTTGATGACCTTCAGCTCGGTGTGGAAGAGTTGGTTGATGGGTCGAGTCATGCTGCCGCCTTTCTTTTGACGCGGTAGGGCACGCCTACCTCTTTGACGTGGAAGTGGGTTTCGGCGCTACGCATGCCCTCTCGACTCAAGCATCGGATAATTCCACACGCCAGTCTGCAAGCCGCGGCGTTGGAGGGCATCACGATTGCGCCCTCCTTGCAGAGTGCCGACTCCACAAGGTCGCGGTTCTGCGGGTCTTGCCGGGTGCCGGTAACCGAGCAAACCACTGAGACCTGACCTGACGCGCGGCGGAGCACGCTCGCCAATTCCCTGGCCGGATCCGGATTGGCTCCATAGCCGAGGACCACGTCCAGCAGAATCACCGCCGTCTCTGCGTCCGCCGCTTCCTCCAAAATCCGCCGGTTCCTCAGCGAATAATCAATCATCGGGTGCGGCCGGCCCACTGTAAATTCATCCTCGCCCAGATCAATCACCGTATTCTTCTGACTCCGCAGGGAGTTCCGAAGTTGCTTCACGCCCGGAAGCGGCACGTTCGAGTACAGGTCTGCCAGTGTGTCCTTGAGCAACACCTGCGCCTCGGCACAGAAGCTGCCGCCGCTGAAAAGCCCGCGCAGATACTTCCGGCCCTTCCTGCTCTTGGCAGCCTCGCGCTTGGCGAGCTGGGCGAAGGTCTCGTCCCTCGCGACGAGCTGGCCGGCCGCGTCTTCGGGTTTCTGGCCTCGAGCCAGGGCCACCGCCCGCAAAGCTCCCTCCTCGAGCGTGACAGGTTCATTAGCGTCCGACCCGGCGCCGATGAAGATACGGACAATTGGTTTGCGGATGGTTTTCGCCACCTTATCGATGTGCTTCAAGACTTGCGGGTGCGGCGGCTTCGAGACGAGCAGGATCACACGCGTCTGCTCATCTTGGGCCAAGGCTTTTAGCGCCTCGATGAACATGATGCCGCCGACCTCCTGCTTCACGTCGCGCCCGCCCGTGCCGATGGCTTGCGAGATGCCGGCGCCCGCGTTGGAGATGATGCAACTCACCTCCTGCAGACCCGTGCCGGCCGCAGCGACGATGCCGATGTTGCCCCGATTGACGGCGTTGGCGAAAGCAAGCGGTACACCGTTGATAATGGCGGTGCCGCAATCCGGTCCCATGACCAGCAAACCCCGCTTGCGGGCGAACTGTTTCAGCTCGATCTCCTGCTCCAGGGCCACGTTGTCCGAGAACAACATCACGTGCAGCCCGCTTTCGAGAGCGCGCATCGCGACCCCGCCCGCGTACCGGCCCGCCACGGAAATGAGCGCCAGGTTGGCCCCGGGCAGAACCTTTAGCGCACCCTCCAGACTCGCCGGGCGAACCTCATCACCCGTGGTGGCCCTATGAGTGGCTTTGCCGAGCAGTTCGTCTGCACCCGCCAGGGCCGCTTCCGCCGCTTTCAAACTCGTGCCCTTCACGGCGACCAGCAGATCGGAGTCGCTCGCTTCGCTGAATTTGGAAATCAGCAAGCCGCTGGAGCTCAGGATCGCCTGGTTGGACTTTGTCCCCATGACCACAGCGGCATCGACCACCCCCGGCAGCCCGGCAAGCTCTTTCCCGACACGCATCAGCGTTACGGAATCGAAGTAAGCGCCTTTCTTGATCTGGCCGACAACAATCATGAGCTGCATGGAGGTTTTATGCCCCAACCGGAGATGGTTGGCAATGCGTGTTTTCGACACGGCGCTTCGGGCAGTTGGCGGCGGCGAACCGCAGGGGAATGAAGCGGCGCGCATGGTTCAGATCTGGTCGAGTGGAGCGGAAGCGCTTGTTGGTCGTCCAAAGCCGGCTAAAGCCGGCGCTCCGTTCCGGCGGGCGGCAATGATGGGACTGCCCGGAAGCATTTTCGTTTGGCATCGCATACGCGCGTCGGGGATCGCGGCTCCTTGCGGTTTCGGATTGTTTGTCCATCCGGGACCACTAGGCTATCGCCCTGTCATGCCGAAGATACCTGCCGACCAGGAAACGCAAAGGTGGCCGCAAACCCTTTCGGGCCCTCCGAACCGGGGGTTGTGTTATGTAATCGGGTCCGGGCCTGTCGGCGTCGCTTGCGCCAAAGCCTTGATCGAGCGTGGCCGGTCAGTACGGATGCTGGATGTCGGGCTGACCCTGGAGCCCGAACGGGCGGCCCTGGTTGAGAAGCTCAAGAACAGCCAGCCGGAGCAATGGTCCCGAGACGATCTGGCCGTTTACCAGGCCGGCATGAATCCCGACGTGGGCGGCGTGCCGCTCAAGCTGGTTTACGGTTCGGACTTTGCTTACCGTGAAGCCGATCAGCATCTGGGCGTTCACTACGAAAACGTCGGTCTCCGCCCCTCTTTCGCCAGGGGTGGCCTGAGCACCGTTTGGGGGGCAGCCATGATGCCTTTCCTGGAGCGGGATTTGGGGGAGTGGCCGTTCAAACCTTCGGCCCTCGCGTCTCATTACTCAGCCGCCCTTCAGATCACGGGGCTTGCGGCCTGCCGCGACGATCTGGAGGAGTTCTTCCCGCTCTATTCCGATAGTCCCACCGAGCTGCGGCCCAGCCGCCAAAGCCAGCAATTGCTCGATCGAATGGCGCGGAACCGAATGCCCCTGGCCTCTGCCGGCATTCGTTTCGGCCGGTCCAGACTGGCCGTGCTCGGGAATGACCCGTCGGCGAGGGGCGGCTGCGTCTATTGCCGGCTTTGCATGTACGGTTGTCCTTACGGCTACATTTTCACTTCGGGTGACACGCTGACGCAGTTGCAGAACAATCCACTTTTCTCTTACCAACCCGGCGTAGTTGTCACGTCCGTTCGCGAATCTCCGCAGGGCGTCGAAATCTCGGGTTACGACCGCCAGTCGCGTCAGTCGGTGGCGTGGCAGGGAGGCCGCGTTTTCCTCGCTGCCGGGGCGATTTCGACAACCGGGATACTCCTGCGCTCGATGGCAGCTTACGACCAGACCGTGTGGTTGAAGGACAGCCAATATTTTCTGCTGCCGCTTGTGCTCTTCCGCAAGGCCCGGGGCGTCACGAGCGAGCGATTGCACGCGCTCAGCCAGGCCTTCTTCGAACTCTTTGATCCTGCCGGGCAGGATACCTCCACGCACATCCAGGTTTACTCGAACAACGACCTGATTAGTGAGGCGGTGGCCAGGATGTTCGGGCCGCTGAGCAGTCCCCTGGGCTTCCTGATCCGGGACTTGCAGGAGCGTCTGCTGGTGGCGCAAGGATTCCTCCATTCCCAGCACAGCTCCCGCATCGCTGTCTGTCTGAAGAAAGACAAAGGTACCGGGAAAGAGCGCCTGGAACTTCGCGGGGAGTTGAACCCTGCGACCCGGGCGCGGATTCGCAAGCTTGTTTACAAGCTCTGCCGCCACGCCGGGCATATCGGGGCGATGCCTCTGCCGATGATGCTCAAGATCGCCGAACCGGGACGCGCCTTTCACACCGGCGGCAGCTTTCCCATGAGCACCAGTCCGCGCGGATTCCAAACGGACCTGCTCGGGCGACCTCCCGGGTGGCAGCGAGTTCATGCCGTGGACGCGACCGTGTTTCCCAGCATTCCTGCGACCACCATCACGCTGTCCGCCATGGCCAACGCCCACCGCATCGGCTGGGAAGCCGGGCAGCAAGACTCCGAAACCCAGTAGCCGCCATGTCCTCCGAACCTAAAGTCTGCGCCGTCACGGGTGCCCACGGCTTTGTCGGAAGCCGGATGATGCACCGCCTGCAACGGGACGGCTGGCGCGTCATCGCCTGGACCCGAAGTCCCGAGCCGGGAACCGACGCCGTTGCGTTTCGCCTCGGCCAGGAGGTTGATGCCGGCCGCTTCAAGGGCGTGCATGCACTGGTGCATTGCGCCTACGACTTCAGTCCATTGAGCTGGGACGACATCACCGCGATCAACGTCATCGGTTCGGAAAAACTCTTGCGCGCGGCGCGGATCGCCGGCGTACCGTCCGTGGTGGTTCTGTCCAGCCTCAGCGCCTTTGAGGGCTGTCGCTCGCTCTATGGCCAAGCCAAGCTGCGGATCGAAGACATCGCCCGAACCAATGGGGCGCTGGTGATCCGGCCCGGCCTGGTCTATGGCGACGATTCGGGCGGGATGTTTGGCCGCCTGGTTGGCCAGGTGCGCAATTCGCGCCTCATACCGGTTCTGTGGGGTGGCCGGCAATTGCAGTACCTCGTGCAGGAGGAGGATCTTGGCAACCTCGTTCAGGGTTGTTTGAACGGTCGCGTGCCGGCTGGGACGGGCCCCATCTCCGTTGCCCACGAGCAGGGGTGGGAGTTAAAGGAGGTTCTGGCTCTAATTGGACGCGCGCTCGGCAAGCGCCTTTTCTTCGTGCCGGTGCCGTGGCAATGCGTCTGGCTGGGATTGAAATCACTCGAACTCGCCGGCGCCAGGCCCAACTTCAAAAGCGACAGTGTGATCAGCATCATTTACCAGAACCCGGCCCCGTCCTTTGCTTTGCTGCGGTCGCTCGGTTTCCAGTGCCGGCCTTACCAGGCAACAATTCCGCACGGAGTCGGAGACATGCCCCACGACTTGTCAAAATGAGGTTGGCGCTCACCGGCGGACAAGTCGGCCAAGCCAACTCTCCGTTATCTCTGTTATCTCCTGTTTGTTCATGGGTTTGGGTTTGAACAGGAGGAAACGGAGATAACGGAGAATTAGATCTGCCATTGCCTGAATCGGGCATCCGCCTGCGCTGTTCCATTCCCGATTTGCCTTTTGCGCGTGCGGCACTAAACTGGCGCAACAGTCGTATAGTAATCATGAAAAGAATATTGGTTCTGGTTTCCGGACTCTTGTCGTTGATTCAACTTAACCTGCTCCCAGCACTGGCGTGGGACTATGAAGGCCACCGGGTGGTCAACCAACTGGCGATCGCGTCGTTGCCGACGAATTTTCCGGCCTTTGTGCGCGAGCCGGCGAGCGCGGAGCGCATTGCGTTTCTGGGCGGCGAAATGGATCGCTGGCGAAATACCCCCGACCTGCCCCTCAAACATTACAGCTTCCCGGACCACTATATCGACATCGAAGAACTGGCCGATTACGGTCTGAAGCCGGAGCTGCTGCCGGTTTTTCGCTATGATTTTGTCGCCCAGATCGCCCTTATCCGCAAGGCGCACCCGGACAAGTTTCCCGAGCCTGGCGCGAGTTCCAATCAGGACCACACGCGCAGTCTGGTCGGTCTTCTGCCGTGGGGGATTGCGGAATCTGTCGGCAAGCTGAAATCCGGTTTCTCTTGCCTCAAAGCCTTTGAAGAAGCCGGCACACCAGAGGAAATCGCCAACGCCCAGGCGAACATCATCTACATAATGGGGGTGATGGGGCATCTCGTCGGGGACGCCTCGCAACCGTTGCACACCACCATCCATCATCATGGCTGGGTGGGCGACAATCCGCAGCATTACTCCACCAACCGAGGGTTCCACAGTTGGATCGACGGCGGCTACCTCACCAAGACTGGCGGCGCCAACTTGAACGAGATGAAGAGCCGGCTGCGTCCGGCTCAACTGGTTGCCATCAACAGCCGCCCCGCAAAGGCTGAGGAGATGTTTCAAGCCGCGATGCTCTTCCTCATCGAGCAAAACAAACAAGTCGAGCCGCTTTACCAGTTGGACAAGGACGGCAGGCTTTCCGGCGAGGGCGAAAAGGGACTGGAAGGCAAAGCGTTCCTCGAAGGTCAACTGCTCAAGTCCGGCCAGTTGCTCGGGGACTTCTGGTATTCGGCCTGGCAACAAGCCCCGCCGGATACGTTCCTCAAAAGGCAGTTAGCTTCGCGCAACAAACCCGCGAGCGGCAGCAACGAGCAGAAGTAGAGACCCGCAAGAGGGACGATTGCGCGACGGGCAATGCGGGTTTGTTGTTCGTTGGCGCTCTGGCGGAGCCTTGCTTTGTGGCCGACCCAACGGCCAGCGCTTTCTCACCGGCCATCGGTGGCTGGAACCGATCCGCGCAAAATCTGCGCACCTCACAACCGTCCGGCGAGCAACTCCTGCGCAGGTTGGCCTCCAATACCGGGCATTCAGGGCGTTTTCGAGTATGGCACATCACGTGCATACGGTTGGCACGAGCAGCACACCGCGACGCGATCGTGTGCCCGTGTGCTCGAGTCAACGATAACCGCAGCAATAGAAAGAGAATAATGTTATGAAGATGAATCAATGGTTGTTAATGGCCGGCATCGCCGCCGGGATGTGTTTGGGAACCAATCAACTCGCGGCGCAGCCGAATAACGCCGGACCAGGGGGAGGCGGACGGCAGGACCGTGGCAACATGGACCCGGCGCAACGCCAGCAGCGTATGATGGACAGTATCAAAGGGCAACTTGAGATCACTGACGATGCCGATTGGAAAGCGATGCAGCCGCTCGTTCAAAAAGTGTTCGATCTCCGCATGCAGAGCATGAGCGGCATGGGACGAGGGATGTTTGGGCGCCCCCGGGGCGGCGATAATCAGCCCGGCGACCAGAACCGGCCTCGCGGAGGTTTCGGTGGCGCCAATCCAGATGCCGATGCGTTGCAAAAGGCGATTGAGTCGAAGGCGACCAAAGCGGAATTGAAGGCCGCCATGGACAAGTACGTCGCCTCCCGCAAAGCCAATCAAGCCGCGCTGGAACAGGCACAAACGGACCTGCGCAAAGTGCTGACGAGCCGGCAGGAGGCCATTGCTATGTTGAATGGGTGGCTGTGAGAAGGGTGGGGGGCCTGATGCGTGGGGCCTGATGCGTGATGCGTGATGCGTGATGCGTGATGCGTGACTGATCACCGATTACCGATTACCGATCACCGATCACCCCGTTTACTACAATGAGCGAGACTAGCACACAGGATGCTTCGTTGAAGCAGTTGCTGGACAAGATGGTCGCGGCCAAGCAACTGTCTTCGACAGATGCGGCGATATTGGTGAGACAATGCCAGTCTGGAGCGCAGAAGCCATTGCTGGAGGAGGCGGATGTGCTTCGGTGGCTGGCGCAGGAGTATGGTCTCGCTTACACGACGCTGGAAGATGTCGAGCCCGATCGCCAGCTTCTATCGCTGTTTCCCGCACGCATTCTGCTAAAGGAGGAGTTGCTGCCGTTGCGGCGAGTCAACGGCAGCGTGGAGGTGGCTACCAGCCGGCTCTTTGCCACGCAGGGCTTGGATGCGCTCAAAACGATGACCGGTTTGAACCTCAAACCGGTGCTTGCTTCGAGTGAAGCGCTCCAACGGGAGATGAAGAAGCGGCTGGGCGTCGGAGCGGACACGCTGGGGACACTCGGGGAGGATGCGACGTTTACGGTGGTGGATGATCTCCATGAGGAGGACACCGACCTGGACAGCGCGGCCGAGGACGCCTCGATCATCCGCTTCGTCAACCAGGTTCTGCGGGACGCAATCGAGTTGCGGGCTTCAGACATCCATCTCGAACCGTTCGAGGCGGAGTTCCGGATTCGCTACCGGATAGACGGCGTCCTGCAAGACGTGCCGGTGCCAGCGCAGATCAAGCGCTTCCAACCGGCCATCGTGTCGCGCGTCAAGATTCTCAGCCACCTGAATATCGCCGAGAAGCGGCTGCCGCAGGACGGACGGATCAAGATTCGGATTGACGAGGCGGAAGTGGATATTCGTGTGTCGGTCATCCCGATGCTGCACGGCGAGGCGCTGGTGCTGCGCCTGCTGCGGCAGAACTCGA
>JBAXTC010000140.1:0-13207 GCA_037130375.1 Verrucomicrobiota bacterium
CAAATGCGCTGAAGCCGAGCCGCTCTTGCTGCGCGAATTTACAGCGACCAAGTCTAAGGAGGGTGAATTCTCCAATTCTGCGCAAGGTTCCGCCCTAGCCTACGCTACGTGTTTGAGGGTGGGGGGGCGGCTTGCTGAGGCCGTAAGCCTTCTGCGTAATTATCTCGACAGTGATCCGGATCAATTCCGCTACACCCTCGCCTGTTACGAGTGCTTGAGTGGCAACTTGGACGAAGCCAAGCGCCTGATCGCGGAGGAAATCGCTACCGAACCAGCCGCCCGCGAACAAGCGCTCAAGGATGACGGCCTCAAGCCCATCCACGATTTTATCAGGTCATTCCCGGCACCACCGACCGACGAGGGTCAACACGCAACCTGAGCCGCTGGAAGAAACTCTCCCTCATTACATGCGCAGTCCGCAAAACTGACCTTTTACCATGCAATCGATCACAGAATGCCAACTGGACACCCAGCGCGGTGAGCGCTGGTTCAATATCGTTGAGGGCGACATCGCCGATTCCGAGGCGGATGCCGTGGTACTATCGGCCTGCGCGCATTCCTGGCAACCTGTCGGTTCGGCAGCGATAGCAATTCAGGCAAAGCACGGAGACAAGGTCTTTGAGAATCAGAGGCAAATGATAGCCTTCAGTCCTACAGGCTTTTTCTCCCTGGGACCTGAAGGGACAGAACGGGGTGGATACGCCGGCATACCATGAGAACCTTGGGCAATGAGGCCTCACACGTGGTCAAGGCCGATGGCGGATGGGAACGCTATCCGGCTAGCCTTGAGAACGATGATCTATTGGTTTTGCTCGCTCATATCCGTCGCGTCATCGACTTCCGGACACGTTGGCTGAAATCTGGATTATCTTCGGCATAAAGTCTGACGTCACCACCCGATATCTTTGCCCCCTTGCCATCAGAGCCAACCATGCAAAATACAAATTTGCTCAGAGAAACATGCGAATCGCTGCTGGCACGTATCCTGGCGCAAATTGCTCCGGACAAGACCTTTCCAGGCGACCTTGGCGGCCAGTTCTCGCATTTGTCGCGGCTGAAGGCCGAACTTGGCGGCAAGGAAGTTGCGGCGCGCCTGAAATGCAATCCTGCCGAGTTGGACTCCTTCCAGACTGCCATCTCGGTGGCCGTGAATCTTCCTCCCCCCGCGGCTACCGGTGCGTCCAATCGCAACTCGCTGCTCGCGCACATGCGGCTTCTTTCATGGCTGGAAACCCTTTGGCTGCGGTTGTTCGGAGAAGCCACCACACTGCCCTTGTCATTGCAGGCTTCCGAGGATCGGGGACGCTGCCAGGTCAGGGCGTTGGAACTAATCCTGCGCGATCTGGTCAACGAAAGCTACGAAACGCAGCAAGATTTGATTCAGCGGCTCGAAAAGGTGTTCGGGACGGAAATCGTGGGCAAATGGCAGTCATCGGCTGATCCGGGAAACATCCTGACCGGGACGACGTTCAGCGAACTGGCGAGCCTATACTGCAACAAACAGGAGTTTGAGAGGTACAAGCGCTTCTATGAGGATACCGTCTTTCTGAGCCTTTTTGGTGAGAAACGCCGGACGCTTCAGCAGTATCTTGAGGACGTCCGGCGCATCCGGAACTCCTTTGCCCACAATAAGCATCTCTCCGACGTGTCGCTTTCCCTCCTTGATTTGTATTTTGAAGAGTTGGTTGAACCGGTGTCGGCGGCTGCGAGGAAAGGGCATACCCGGGTCAATCCGGATACTTATCAGAACCCGTCCACAACAGAGCTCGACAGCTATTTCTCGATTATCAGGGGCGACCTCCAATCTGTCAAAGATGACATCCGCGATTTGAAGGACGCCCTGTTGGCAAGCCTTCAGGATATCCAATCCACCACCACGAAGACAGCGACCCTTGCCGAGAAAATCGACTCCAAGGCTGCCCTCATTGAAACCAGAACACGGGGATTGAACCGCCGGCTGCTCGTTTTCGGAGGGATAGCTGCAGTTGGTCTCGTAATCGCCGCGGTCACCCTCCTTCTGGTGACCGGTAACAAGGAAACGTCGCAGCAAATTCTGAAGACAGCGGGCGACAGTTCGCAATCCGTGGAGCGCATCGCCGGCGAGGTGAAAGGCAGCAAGGAAGTCGCGCAGCAGGTGCTCAAGAGAGTCGGGGAAGGGTCTGAGTCCCTGAAGCAGATTGCAGATGATTCGAAGGGCAGCAAGGAGGTCGCGAGAGAGACGCTCGCCAAGGTTGGGGAAGGCAACGAGGCACTGAAGCAGGTTGCCCGGGAGACAAAGGAGAACGCGAAGGCGATCAAGGATTCCGTGAGAGCAATCGAGAAGAGCGCCAAATCCTTGGACGATGCGGCGAAGGAGTTGAAACGGTTAGATTCGTCGGGGGGATTGGTGGCGCGTCCGAAAACGCCCGCTGAGTTTTACCACAATGCCCGGCTGCATGCGCAAAGAGGCGAGGTTGACAGCGCGCTGGAAATGTATCAGGAGTTCTTTACGTTCCATCTCCAGTACGCCGATCCGGTGGAGGACGTGGTAGCTCTTCTTCGCGGGCGTTACGGAGCTGCGGGCCTGACTGATACGATCACCAACCTGCTTTCCGGGAAGCTCCCCGCGGATCTTCTGGGCTACGCTCTACTGATCGCGGACACCGATGGAGCGCGCCAGGTGGATGCTGCGTTTCGCGACTACGCGAATCAGCCCAATCCCTACCCCCCGGCCATTCTGTCTCTGATCCCCATTCTCAAAAGTGGCATTATCGGCGGAACGCTGTCCCACACTGAGCTGGCCAACCGCTTCAAGGATTATGCGCGGACACTCCAACGGTCAGGCCAGCTTACGACGTATTACCTCGATCAACTCCGCTATCCCAAGCGGGCAGCGGTCTTGGATAGTGAAAATGAGGCATTGGATCCCTTCGTATCTGCATGGATTTATGACCCTTTTGATGGCAAGGAGAACACTACCATGATCAGCATCTCGGTCGAGCCACACCCGCTGAAGCCGGGCGCGGACTTCTGGGTCACCCTTTACGGAGGCTTTGGCCGCAAGAAGATCAACCTCGGCAGGGATATCCGAGGTGACACGTATCTCAGCGGAATTCACGGTGAGGAACTCCCCCTGCTCGATCCGAAAGTCGCGTTCATTGAAACGAGTTTTACGGAAGCAAACGGGATTGTGAGCAGCCAGTTCTTCAAGGTGGTCCAAATGGATTCAATCCAAGGCACGGCCGCGGAAAAGGTCAAAGCCGGGGTGTTGCGCTATTTCAAAGACCGGGAGAGTTTCGAGTTGCAGCGCGACCGTGAGCTTCGTACGGGCGGGAGCAGTCGCGCGAGCAATGGGAAGGTGAAGGCGGCCTCTACGGATACCGAGGGCATGCGGCGCATGCCGAAGGAATTGATCGAGCTAGCGGCCAAGGGGGGTATGGCAACTGCCGAAGACACTCCGGCCGAGATCTACCATAACGCCAGGCTTCATGCGTCGGCAGGACTGAAGTTCGCGTCCGATAGCGATGGGGTGCTGGCATCCCAGACTCGTGCCAGGATTGACCAAAACGCCTCATTGGATGCCTCCGAGAGAGATTTCTCCTTCGGAAGGCTCTCGTTTAGTCCGGAGGCGCACGAAGAATATGCTGCGGCTCTCAGAGGGTATCAAAAGCTGTGGCAGTTCGATCCTCCCTGCTCCGAGTTCGTCGAGGACACTATCGAGGCGCTCAGGTTCCTGTATCGCGACCAACTGCCACAGGCGGTAAGTAACTTTTTTTGTGGGTCCGCGATGCACCTTAATATCACTCTCCCCGCCGTCCCGCCAGAGAAGCTCGACGAGATGCTGTCCGCATCGCGGAGAATGGAGGCGTTCAGGTACGCCTGTCTTCTAGTCAACAAGGGTGAGGACAAACTGCCCGCGTTTCTGGACCGCTACCTGTGTCAGTCCGCGCCCTATCCACCTGCCGTCCTGCGGCTTCTTTCGGAAGTTAAGAAATGGAGGCTGGGCGGACCCGTCTCTAAGCAGGCGGTGCTAGCCCACTTCGAAGGGTACATCAGGGAACAACAACGCTCTGGAGCTCTGCTGGAATGCTACCTGAGTCCCGAGGCAGTTGCTCGAGCAGTTTCCAAGCTAGGTTCTGCCCACTCGCTGCAGGATCTTCCGACATTTCACGCAGTGATTGACCGGATGACTGGCGTTGAGGGGGGATCGAAGGAAACTAGACGTCTTATTCTCAAAACGACCCAGCCCCTGTGGTTGGCCAGGCCGGGCTTTACCAGGTCGGGGGCTTGGGAGGTCCCGGATCCACAGTTGACCGTCCAGAGCCTTTCTTCGGAGCGGCCTAAGGTAACCGCCACTATTCAGGTTGATGACGGAGGGCGGGGCGGAACAGGGGTTGGCGGTTGGGCGTTTGTGCATACGGAAGATGTTTCGCTGCTCAATGACGATGATCTTCTCGTCCATATCGAATTCATTGAAGAGACCGGATTCAAGGTGTTGTGCTCTTTTCGACTTGGAGTAGCGGCTCAGGATCACCCGGTGCGGTGCGAGGACATGGTCTATGATTGCGTGAAGCATCTGTTCAGAACCAAGCCGGCGCTGATTAAGTAGGGCAACCATGAAACTGAAACTGCCCTCTCCGACTGATATGCGACCTCAGGCCTCTCCGGCAGTGAAATAGCAGGTCGGGATAAAACCGTGCCGAGGCTTGGAAAAGAGGGACTTCGGGTACTCGTGTGGGTGAAAAAAGAAATCTGCCATGGAAAACTTTAGCGAATTTGTGAGCGGCATCGCTTCCAAGCTGGCTGAAGGTCCCAAACTCAAGCCGACGGACAAGGAGCGCCTCGAACAATTCAAGGAGAAGTTTACTCAAGACCGGGACGACAACCAGGACAGCCTGAAGGCGCTCAAGGACGAAATCGTTGAGATTGAGGGACGAATTAAGAGGAAGAAAGCCAAGTACGACGACGTGCATGGCCTGGTGAAAGAGACGATCGGGCAGGAAATTGAGCAGGCATTCCCCGAACTCGACCGCAAGGAAGCCCAGGAAAAGCTGATTCTCCGCAATATCGAGGTGACCATCGTCACCCTTGACAAGATTCGTGAACTGGAAGAGGCGGCGAACCGAGGAGTAAAGGAAAGCGACCTGGAAGGCGTCAATTACAAGGACCTCGAGAAGGAGCCGATGGACATTGACCATCGCCTCGGCAAGTTGTCGGGAACCAAAGAACCCAAGAAATCCGAGACTGGTCTTTCTGCCGCTACGATGGAGCGGCTCAAACCGGAAGAAATAATTATCGCGACTGCTATCTTGACACTGGCTTAGATTCTGCTAAGTACTATGGCTATGCAAAAATATCATCCAAGACTACAAATCCTGCAGGGTCTTTGCGTACTGGCGGCAGGCGCCTGCTGTTTAACCGCTTATGGCCAAGATGACAAAACCTCGGCTAGCGGAGGTGTCTCGGTCAACATCTCGGGGAGTGTCTCAAAAGAAGCCAAGCCGGCTACAGAGAAGAAATCTGAGTTTGATGAGATCAAAGCCAAGGTCAAGGAGATGCAGGAACTCATCACAAACTCAGCAGCAAAGTTTGCCAAGGCGGCTAACGGTTCCGCCAAAGACCGGATAGCGCAACTCGATGGTGTGATTGCGACTATCGATTCGAGTCTCAAAGAGTTGGGTGAGAATGGTAAACTCTACCAAAATATCAGCACCGCCATAGCGGTGGCAGAACAGAAGCAGAAATATTACAAGGACAAGGCTTCAGATCCGAAAGTCGACGGGAAGATCCGTGAAGGCTACGATAAGCTCTCTCGCAACTTCGAGACGCAGTTATCAAGCATGTACGACAAGAAGATTCTGCTCTCCAAAGAGGCTGCGAATCTGACCGCGAAAAAGAACAGCCTCGGTCAGCAGAAGGACTTCGTCGCCGATCTCATCCAAGCCGACGAGATGCAAGCGGCAAACGATGCTCTGATTGAGGTCATCGCAAGCGTTAAGGGCGTCGCGGACGCGATCGACAACTTTGCTGGTCAGATGACTGCACCGCAGCCCGCTGAGGGCAGGCAGCAAAAGTAAGCTGTGCTGACTGAGGATGCCGCATGAGACTCCTGCATTTGTTCGCTATAGTTGTCTGCATGGCCGCGGCCAACGCGGCGCAACCATCGTCGAGCACCCTGACGGGCGACGATATCAGGACACTCATCACCAAACTCAAGCAGGCGGCTCGTGACACCGAGGCACTGGAAATACCAGCGGCTGGTGTTGACCGAATCCAGCAATGGGAATCAGTTGCTGAACTTGGCGCGAAAGTCTATGTCGCTGTCGGTGCGGCCGTGACCAACACAGATGCCACCATCGCCAAACTCAAGCTCAAAACGGATGAATACGCATCCCGCCCACAGCAGTCGGGAACCCTAGGTTCCAGGATTGAGAAGCTTCAGCGGCAGAGCGAGTTGTTATCCGTACTCGCCACTGAGCTTCAGAGATCGGTCGAATCTCTGAAAAAGTCCGTTGAGCGCCTTAAAGCTGATCCGGAAGTTAAGGAATTGCTTAAAATGAAGAAAATCCAGCAGGAGTCTGACGCCGCCCTGACCAGGGCCCTGAAGGCCATACCTGATAAGTTACGTGATAATCTACCGTGACCAGCACGGCGCTGGTTTCATGGAATGTGAACTCCGGATGCTCGGAAAGTGATGGGCGGCGTGACAATCGGTCAGCATCGGCCGGAAGCCAAATGGTGCTGGTGCCCGGTCATTCGAGAGAGACCTGAATGCTTGAGACAACAGTCCACCAACTCGGAACACGCCGCCTTGCCAGCTTGGTACCCGGGGTGCCTGCTATTCTTGTCCACAATGCAGCAGGCTTTCTTCTCTTCTGTGTCTCGGGATTGGGGCTTTGGTGGACCTTCCGCCACGGAAACGACCATTTGCTCAGAGTTTTGGCTCTGGCGGGGGGGGTGTCGGTCGTTTTCAGTTGGCTTCTGGTCATTGTCTCCCGGTGGACGCTGAGGCGCAGTCTCGATCAACTTTCTGGCAAGCAGGATGCCAACTGGCAATGCGGGGTGCAGAGCTTAACGTCATGGAAGTTAAGCTGGTGGTCGCGGAATGTGGTGAATGTGAGCTGCCGATGGCTCTCTCCGCGGGCGGAAGTGACTTTTTCCTCGCGGGGTGAAGAGCAGGCCACCCCCTATCATCGGGCTTGGGCCAAGCAAATCAACCGCCGGCTCGAAATTGCGGATCCATTCGGCTTGGCTTGGATGGCTTTCCAGCACGAACAGCGATTTCCCATTACTCCTCTGAAAGTGTTCCCCAAGAGGAACCCACCAGATAAGGATCCGCTTGCGCTCATCCCACGTGCCGTCATTGGTGGAGAGGAATCGGCTGCCCAAGGCGAGCGCGCAGGCGATTTGCTGGATTTCGACCGTTACCGTCAAGGTGACTCGATGCGTCTCATCCTCTGGAAACTTGTCGCCCGAAGAGGGTCCCAGCGATCAAGCGCCGGTGAGAAGATATACTATGTCAGACGCCCGGAGGTTGTGACCGACACGCGGCTGGCGTTGTATTTTCTCACGGCTGACCGAGAAGATGATGCGAGTGCTGAACTGGCTCTGTACTTTCTTCAGGAGCCTCTTCGCGGCCGAACTGCCTGGGTGATGGGATTTTCGACTGATAAAGAGCCCGCTGCGAATGTGGACGACAGCGAACGGCTGCTGCTCAAGAGTGGAATCGACCAAATGGTCGAATTGCCGATTCAAAAGTTCATGCAGACAGTGGCCCAAAGTGGCATCACGACCTGTATCATCTTCCTGCCGCTCGACGGATCCGTTGTGCAGGAGTGTCTCGGTCAAATCCGAGACGCCCCCCAACTGAACGTGTTTCCACTGGTCGCTTTTCGGGGAAAGCATGAAGAGAAAAAGGCCAATGAGATCAAACAGATTGCTGCCACAGCGCCTATCAAAGCTGAATGCAAACTAGTGGATCTGCCAGAAACAATTGACCGCTAAATGCCCGCTCCAGACCAGAACCTGCCGAAGCCAGCCCTTCTGGGACTCTTTCTGGGGGAACTTGTTTGGGCTTTGGCAGCAGGAGCATTCTCCTGGGGGAGCGCCAGCGTCGCGGGAGTCATCGCGTCCTCGGTTGGTGCGCTCGCGGGTGTTTTGGCCGCACAGTGGGCTGTGCCAGCAGTGCATGGTTGGCGGCTGCATGGTTGGCGTTGGGGGACCTTTCTTGGGATAGCACTCATTCTTGTGGGGATAGCACTCATTCCTAGAGTGCTGGCACCCGGAATAGTTGCGTGGTTCTCCACATCCCCATTAACTTTCGCTGTAGTGACCGAGATGGCAGACTGGCTGCCCAAAATGTTCGTCCTTGCCTTCGTCGTGCGCTTGCTGGCACTGCTCTGCTCCCTTTTTCGTGCGGTCGAGGCGATCCTAACAGGATTGATGACGATTAGTTTCTTGGCAGCGCATAGTCACGGACACTTACAGCACCCCTACTGGTTCGCCGATTGGGTTACCGAGCACGGCTGGAGCCACGAGACGATCCTGGCCAGCATGGGATTGATCGCGGCATTGTTTGTTCTGCTAATATTGTTCTCCCACCGCTCCGCTTTGAATGCCCGGAAAGATGCATGGCTCCCGCTCCCGATCTGGAAAGCCCGAAAAGCTGGCTGTCTTCTGCTCCTGATCTGTATGGTCATAGGCATTGTCGCCGTGCTTGCCAGTTGGGTGGTATCGCCCCTGCCCATGCTTCCAGTCCCAGAGATCCCGCCCCCACAATCGAATTTGCCGGGTTCCCCACCCCCGCCGCCCGCGCCACAGGTTATGGCGTTCGTTCAGTTCGAGAGCGAGTATCTGCCTACCACGCGGCTTGCGGCCTACTATTTTCGCGAGCGGGTTTTTAGTCAGTTGGTCGGGCTTGAAATGAAGGACGTGGCGGCCCAAGCAGACGGATATCCCAGCGAGGCTTGGAGAAGTTTTGCGGCTGGCGCGCCTCCCCTCACGAGCACAAGCAACTTGATCGAGGTAACGAAGTCCGAACGGATTCTCCACAGTCAGGTCTTCTTGGTCCAAAAGGCAGACCGGCCATTTGCACTGATCCAAGGGATCACCTGGAAACCTTTGGAACCGCCGACAGGTTTTCTCCAGGCCTATGAAACGACGTCTCTGCGGCTTCTTCCCAGCCAAGACCTCGATCTCGGCGATCGCAGGCAAAGACTCCGCAGCCCAATATGGTCAGATCTGGAAAACAGGCTCTATACCGCAAAACCCTCCGAGAGCAACACCGTCCACCTGGTCGAGGACATTCTGCAAGGTTTGCCGGAGGAGCAGCGGATTGCTGACACTCGGCGGGTGAGGGTAGTGTGTGGGTGGCTGAATACCAACATGGCTTTCTCTGCAAAAGCCGGGGTCGCTGCGAGCACAAACAGTATCACCGAGTTCCTCTTCCGCAGTCATGTCGGAGGTTCGCATCAATTTGCGCTGGCTGGCGTACTCATGTTGCGGACTGCTGGTATTCCCGCCCGGTTGGCTTCAGGTTACCGCTATCCGTTGGGCCAGAATGATTCAACTCGATCCAACCTCAAACTGACCGATGCCCACGCTGACACTTGGGCTGAGGTCTTTGTGGATGGCGGGGGGTGGCTTCCCTTACCCTTTCAACCATCCAAAATCCTGGACCGGCCGTCCCCGCAAGAGGATCCCGAGGTAGAACATCAGCTTGAGCGCAAAATAGAGGCTGCGACCCTCCCGAGTCCTCGACCGACGGAGCGCCCGGCATGGTTATTAGGTGCGCTGTTCTCGGTGGCTCTGCTGCCTTTGGCAACTTTGTTGTTGTGGAACCGGTGGGTCTACCACTGGTCACTTCTCTGCCAACCCAGCCGGGCTGCTGAACTGGCCCTGCGGGCTGCCCTCTCTATGGCGGCCACGGCAGGCTGGCGCCGCAAACCTCATGAAACCTACGCGGACTTTGCGCTTCGTGTGGAGCGGAAGCAGGGCGCTTCGCGCTTTGGAAAACAACTTGGGAAAGTGCTCAGCCTTTGGTGCGAGGCCTACAACTATAAGAAGCATCAATCACCGGAAGATCGCCGCCTCTGGACCAAAGCAGTGGCCGAGCTGCGACACAGTCTTATGCGAGACCTTCTCGGGCAAACCTACAGGCACCCATGGGCCGGCTGGCCCTCGAAAACTGGCGAACCCAGCCGAAGAATGTTATGAAAAACGCTGAACTGAATATCGATGAAGCTCGAAACAAGATTGAAATCCTTAAGTCAAATCTGACCGCTGTTTCTCACGGCCGATCAGGCCTGGTTGACGATCTAATCGTGGCGTTGCTCTGCCGGGATCATGTTCTGATTGAAGATCATTCCGGCTCGGGAATCGGACCATTGATCTATGCATTGGGAAAGTCCATCAGCCCTTCCCCCGGGGGAGACAGGAGCTATCAAAAGGTTACTTGCGAGCCCGGGGCTGATGTCGAGCGGTTTGGCGACGCGATTCGGTCCCATGCCGACCAACTTCCCCACGTTCTTTGGCTTGAGTCTCTGGACGAAGCGGAAAGGGATGTGCAGCTCGCGGTGGCGGCAATCATGGTTGGCCAGCCGGTTGTGGTGGGGGCATGGAACAGGCGCTCCCAATGCCCATTGCGGCCAGCGGCTACCGAAGCTGGCCAGCCGGCCGAGTCGGTTAAATGGAACATCCGTGTCCCGGAGGACGTTTTTACGGTGGTCGCCTCGATACGTCCGGCTGAGACCAACAAGGTCATAGTGCCGCGATGTCTTCGGCAATTCCTCTTCCGCCATGTGGCGGAACCGATCTCCGAGGACCAGGAGATAGCGGTGCTGCAAAAATACAGTCGAATGAACGTTTTTGATGATCCTGACAAAACAATCACTGTAAGTGATATCGCGGCAGTGGCCAAGGGGATCAACGGTTTTGTCCGTTGTGAAGAGAAGATTGTAAAAGGGATCATCCATTTGGCGCGCGCCATCCAACAAGATCCGTCCGTCCGGCCCGGCGGCAAGCCCAGCTCCCGGTCGCTTAGCCATTACGTATTGTCACTCAAGGCGAGGGCATTTCTTCAGAACGAGACCGAAGTAAAGTGGGAAATGGTCCACGAAACTGCCGAGAGTGTGCTCGGCCATAAAATCCTCTTTGCTCCGGAGGCGTCAGTCCAACCGCGCGTGTTCCTCAACACGAGATTTAAGCAATTGTATGAAGAAGACCAAGACCAGTGGCCTCTTGTCGTAACCAAACACGCAGCGATGGAGCTTGAGCGGGCTATGGGCATCTGCGCTCAGTTTCAGAATCACCTCTGCAAAGAAGTGCAAGGCCGGGAAAATGACGCAGAGCCTAGTACTATTCAACTCCTCCTTACCGCGTTGCTGGCGGATGGCCACATCCTTCTGGAAGACTTCCCAGGCTCGGGAAAAACCCGCATGGCCAAGAGTCTGGCCAGACTAATTCGGGACGACATCAAAGAGCCCGACGTGGATATTGAGCCTTACCACCGGATTCAATGCACGCCGGATCTGATGCCTAGCGACATTACGGGGTATTCCAAGCTGGAGAGCACCGGGGCCATGCGGTTCCAGCCTGGGCCGATCTTTGCCTATTTTCTATTGGTTGATGAAATCAACCGAACGACTCCCAAGGTGCAATCTGCTTTTCTTGAGGCTATGGCTGAGAAGAGCGTTACGGTGGACAACCACACACACTGCCTGAGTGATCTGTTCTTTGTCGTGGCGACGCAGAATCCGCTTGATCGTGCCGGCACTTTTGAACTTCCGGCGGCACAGTTAGACCGATTCCTCTTCAAGCGGCGACTCGAATCCATTGGTATCGAGTACGAGGGTAATCTCATGATTGAGGAGGCCCTGAAGTTTACCGAAGCCGTGTCCTCAGTCGCGCAGGGACGGGAAGCGTTGTCGCAGAAAATGAGAGAGGAACGACGGAAAGCGTTGTTGCAGAAAATGAGAGAGGAACTTAAGAAACGGGGCACGATGCTGACACCAGATTCTCCGCCCTCAAAGGAGAGACCAGTGACCAATGCTGTCGGAGTATCGGAGATCATACGGGCACGCCAAGCCATTCTGAGCCAAATGCCCATCCACGAAGACCTTGTCCCCAAAATCCTCGAGGTGGCCGACGCAATCAAGGCAAAGATCAAGGCCAACGTGTTTCGAAACGGGAGCCGCCCTTCGGTTCGGAGTATGATGAAGTTCATCAATGCGACCAAGGTTCTCGCTTTTATTCGGAGGGGAGGGGATGCGGCGAGGCGAATAGCGCTACCCGGCGATTTCCGCACCCTTGCATGCGACCTGCTCAGGCATCGTCTGATACCAGATCGAGAAAAGTTAACGCCTCAGGAATTGGATGAAGTGATCATAAACTTGGTAACGAAGATCATACCAGAGTAATCCTGATTCCCGCATGTTTGCCGCTAGACTATTCGGGTTGCGGAGAGTACCGTCGTCAATGCACCGGCAAGTGATGAACTGCCTGGCGCGATTGGGGCTTGGCTGCATCATCCAGGCATCGAGCGCCTTGCGGGCGGACACCAATGGCATCCCGTTGGCCACTCCGCAAGAACGGCATTTATACACCCAGGTGAGCGAATCTGATCTAGCTACCGCCGTCCTTACCCAGGAAGCCAGCCGGCTTCTGGCCGAACAGCCAAACTCCTTGGTAGCCCACTATGCCATGGGAAGCCTGCGCTTTCGGAATGGGCGTTACCCGGAAGCCATCCGTAGCTTTCAAACTGCCCGTCGGCTGGCGGAAAGTCGCCCAGGGTTTGATGCTCCACCACACGGCGAAGAACCTCCCTGGCATGCCGTGATTCTTTCGAGCCTCGCGAATGCGTACGACAGAATGGAACGGCTCCCGGAGGCGGTATCGGTGTGGGAAGAGATGCGCCGCCGAGGGTATGTGGAAAACTACAGCCAGCGGAAGGATGTGAGTGATCCTGGCAGTTCTGAAATTGCGGCGTTGCTCAAGCTCGGCAAGGTGGCGCAAGCCAGGGCATTGGCGGAAGAACGTTCCAATCAGCGTGGACTGACGGGGGCCGAAAAAGCGGGCCGGGATTTCGATCGCGCTTCGGTGCTCTTTGCGGAGGATCCCGGCGGCCAGAGAGCCTATGAGCTTTTCTCCGAGACCGCCAAGCGGGTCACTGCGACGGGTGAAGGCTTCATTCCCTACGACATGCTCGCCTTTCACGCATTACGACAGGGGC
>JBAXTC010000141.1:0-13106 GCA_037130375.1 Verrucomicrobiota bacterium
TAGGTCCGCCTCGCTCCAACCCATCCGCTCCAGCCCCTCAATCACCAATTGCCGAGGCGCCACTTCATCCCCACCACCAGGTTGGGTTGGGGCGTTTCGATGACCAAGCGAAAGAGGTTGCCCATCAGGCAATACGCATGGACTTGCCAGCTAGTCTTTTCACACGCCTCTGTCAGCGTCTCCAGCAACCGCTCCCGGTCCTTGTCATCCTCAAAGATCGCCTCCCGCCGGTCGCCCCGATTCATTACGTGATAAATTGCCCCAGCATATTGAATGCGCAGCTTCCGAGCCATGAACCCTGCTTAGCCTCACCACGCCCCTTGGCGCAAGCAAAACAATGCAATCTCATTTACTGACCCCTTTACAAAACCTTCCGAAACGCAAGTTCACCGTGAGCACACGGGCATTCTGGTTGCGCGGTGTTACAACCAATGTTTAACCAGACTCAGAATTCCCTGCTTTACTGCTGAGCGGTGATGAGAAGCTCCGTGTGAACGAAGAATGGCTTCGCGGTTTTGGAGATACCAATCGTAGCTTTGGACGAACATTCCGTTGTTGGAGAAACGCGGTTTCCAACCCAGTTCCGTTTGCGCCTTGGTGATGTCGAAGTAGAGCGAACGCCCATACATCAGCGCGTGATACGGGCCGAGCGGCGACAAACCTAATGCGCTGGTGAGGTTCATGAACGAGATGGCGGGCTTCATCGCAACGCTTTTCACTTTTGAACCGGTCTTGGCGTGGGCGCAAAGCTCTTCCAACACTTCGCGCATCGAGCCATACCGATCCGTCCCGCAATTGTAAGTCGTCGCGCCGGGTCGCGTCGCGGCCAGGATGCAGGCGTCCGCCAGATCGTCAGCATGGACGAACTGATAAACATTTTCTCCGCTGCCGAGCACCGGCACGTTGTAACCTTCGCGAATCCATTCAAAAAGAATTTGAAAAATGCCGAGCCGCCCGTGTCCCATGATGGTGCGGGGGCGTATGACCGAGACATCCAATCCTAGCCGCGCGTAGTGGGCGCACAACGTTTCGCCTTCCAGCTTGGCGCGACCATAAGCTTCGGCGGGCGTGGGTGGTGTTTCTTCCGTGACAGGATTTGTTTTAGGCGCGCCGAACACGGCACTCGACGAGACGTAAATGACCTTTTGCACTTTGGTGGCGAGCGCGCATTGGAGCAGATTGTCCGTGCCGTGGACGTTGACCGAGTGAAACAGTTCCTTGTCCTTCGCCAGCGGCACTTGCGCGACGCAATGGTAAATCGCGTCGCAACCGGCCACCGCCTGCGCCACGCGCGCCGAATCACGGATGTCGCCTTGGACAAAGCCGACATCAGCCGCACGATCAACGGCATCGGCGATGTCGAACACGCGCACAGCCTGGCCGCGTTGGTGCAGGCAGTCGCGCAACCGCGAGCCGAAGTAGCCGGAGCCGCCGGTGATGAGGGCTGTGTTAAAACTCATCGGGTCTATTTAGATTTTAATCTCGCACGCCTCGCACCACTTAAGCGAGCGCCTCATGCCTTCCTCCAGTTCCACGGTCGGACGATAGCCCAACTCCTTCTCCGCCCGCGCCACGGAGCAGGCGATAGTTTTGTTCATCTCGGACAGGACATGAATTTTCTGATGGTAAAGTCCGAGCGCCTGCAAAGTTTTATCGGCGCAATAAGCGATGGAACTTGCGAAGCCCGGCAGGCGCATCCGTTTGTGCGCGCACTTCTGGCCGAACTCGGTCTCGAGCAAACGTTCGACGGTATCAATGATTTCGTTCATCGAGTAAGGGCGCTTGTCCCCGATCCAATAAATCTGTCCCGCCGCGCTTTCGACTGTCGCGGCGAGCAGCAAGCCCTGGCAAAGATTATCCACGTAACCCATCGAACGAAGATTTTTTCCGTTGCCGACGATGGGCGCTTTGCCGTCGCGGATCATTTTGAAAAACAACGTCTGGCGCGGCGGCTGGTTCGGGCCGTAAAACCACGGCGCGCGGAGGAGGACGGTCTGGATTTTTTCGGCGCGCTCCTTCACGGCCAGTTCCATCTGCATCTTCGAGCGGCCGTAGTTCATGTAGGGATGATACGGCGAAAGCTCGTCGAACAAATGATCGGGATGCGGATTGCAACCGCACGGCGAGTTGGACGACATCACGACCGCGCGACGCGCTCCGACGCGGATGGCGGCATCGAGAAGATTTTTTGTGCCTGCAACGTTGATGGAATAAAAGTCCGCCACGCGACGCGGGTGAATTATTCCGGCGACGTGAAAAAGAACCGCGCCCTTCGCACCGGCGCAAAATGTTTCGCAGTCGGATTTGTTTTGGACATCGCCGGAAACAATCTCAACGCGGGGCGAAACTTTTTGCAGCGCGGCAGTGTCCTGCCCCGGAAGCGCGAGGCAGCGGATGCGCAGATTTTCCTGCGGCTGCCGCAGTGATTCAGTCTCTGGCAAGCCGTGCGCCAGCGATTCAACAAGGCGCGAGCCGAGCCAGCCGGTCGCTCCGGTCACGAGGACGAGATTGGTTTGCAGGTTCATCGGTTCAGAGTTTTCCCAGAAACTTCAGGGCGTTACGCCGCGCGATGGCCATGATCGAGCCTTGCGGATTCACGCCGGGCGCGGTGCAAAGCAGGCTGGCGTCGCTGATGAAAAGATTATCGAACCCGTGCAGGCGTCCGAAAGAAGTGGCGGCGCATTGGCGGCGGTCTTCGCCCATCGGGCACGATGAAAAAAGATGTATCGTCATCAAGCTCGCCAATCCGTTTGGCAAAACCTTCGGAAGTTTAGCGATGTCATCGCGGTGAAACAATGCCGGGCCGCGTGAGAGACCCGGATAAAGTGCAACCGCATCGGACTCAAAAAGTATTTGTGAAAGTTTATGCAAACCATCCGCGAGATCGCGCCGGTCATTTTCCGTGAGTTGGTATCGAACCAATGGATCGCGAAAGCCGGGCAGCGTGCGCACCGAACCGCGCCCTTCGCCGGTGATCATCGCGTAGTAAATGGCGGTGTTGCGCCAGGTGTCCGACGTTTCGCGCGCGGCGTCGGGATGATCAATCAAACCGAGCGCGGTGTAGGCGGGTGAACTGATGGAACAACCGAAACTCAATCGCGGCGCGAACTCTTTCACCTGATGCACCGGCACGCCCATGTCCGCCGCGTTCACTTCCTCGTTGAAGCGCGCGACGATTTTGATGGTGGGATGCAATCGGAGGGAGTTGCCGATGTTGCGGGTGATGCCGCTGCGACGGAGCAACGTTGGTGTATGAACGGCGCCCGCGCAAAAAAATATTTTCTCCGCCGCGATGCGAAGGTCGCCGGCGGATTTATGCCGCGCGTCAATCCGCCAGCCCGCGCCGTCCCGCCGAATCCGATTGCCGCGCGTGTTCGGGAGTAGTCTGCCGCCTGCGCGGAGAAATCGCGGGATGTAGGTTTCAGTCATGGACTGGCGTTTGCCCTTGGGCTTTCCGCCATCGGTCGTGTCGTAGTGAAACCAGCGCGGGATTTCGAGGGATTTCCAACCGAGCCGCGTCGCGCCGTCGTGTAATTTCAACGAGGCGGTCGGCGCAGCACCGGGCAGGAGCGAAACGGAAACGTCGCGTTCGCACGTTTCAAAGTGCGGCTGCATTTCAGCGTCGGTCAGCGCTTCGACCTGAAATTCCTTGCGCCAGCGTTCGAGAATTTCGGGCGGCGTGCGATGGTAAAGGCCGCTGTTGATCTCGCTGCCGCCGCCGACGCAACGACCTTCGACGTAGGAGATTTTATTTTTACCCATCGCCACGGTCTGCCCGCCGCAACGATATTTTTGAAGCATCTCGTCCTTTGAAAAAGGTTCGCAGGAATCGAGTGGGAGAAATTCTCCTTCCTCGATCAACAACACATCACGTCCGGCTTCCGCAAGCAGACACGCGGTGATCGCGCCGCCCGGCCCTGAACCGATGACGACGATTTCTGCGCGCATTTCGGGGGAAGGAGCGCCGGCCTCCGGCACGGCTTGTTGGAGTCCAAGCTTCAGTTTGTCCCCATCGGACACGCTAAAGCGTGGACTCCAACTGTCGCGGCTGTAGAGCGCAAGCGTGGCGAGGCTTTCAAAGTAGCGGATCAAGTCACGTTGAAAACCGATGCGGGAAGTTTTCCACTGCGCGATTTGCCGCGCGCGGATTTCCGGCGGCTGATGGCAAAAATATTTTCCACCTTTCAGAATGCCGAGGGCGTCGAAGCCCAGTGTGGCCGCGAATATCGCGGGGCGCAGGTAGTCGGGCATTTGCGGGTATTGTGTGAGGATGAATCGCGCGAGGTCGTTGTGCGGAGGCTGGAGTTCCGGCGTGTTCTCATGTGGTTGCGCGAGCGAGTAGGACAGTGCTGATACTACATCGTGAAACCGGAAGTTGGTCGGTTGCTCCATGCAGAAATTAATTTCCGGTTGCCAGCCACAACACCAGCAACGCCAGCCCGCCAATCACGTAGCTCGTCCAATCCTTGAGCGCGAACATGACGGGGTCGCCGTGCATTTCTCCGCGATGCGCGATCAGCCACACGCGGCTGATCCAATAAAGCAGCAACGGACAAATGAGCAGGAGCAGCGTGGGTTGCTGGTAAAGGATAAGCACCTGCGGGCTGTTCACATAAAGCGCAAGCACCAGCGCGGCGAGATAACCGCTACCGGTTCCCAGCGACGCGACCACTTCAAGGTCGCCCGTTGTGTAGCCGCGACCGGTCGCGCCTGATTTGATTCCGCCTTCGCGTTTTACGGAATCAAGTTCGGTATATCGCTTCGCCAAGGCGAGGCTCAAAAAGATGAACATCGAAAACATCAGCAGCCATGACGAATAGGCGATGCCCGTCGCGGTGTGACCCGCGATCAGCCGGATGGTGTAAAGCGCCGTCAGAAAAAAAACGTCAAGCAACGCGATCTGCCTGACCCACCACGAATAACTCATCGTCAAAACAAAATACAACGCCACCACTCCCGCGAATGGCGCAGGCAGTTTCACAGCCAGCGCCGCGCCCGCCAATAAAAGCCACGGACCGAGGATGAAACCCATTTGCAATGGCAGATCACCAGCGGCAAACGGCCGCCGCTTTTTTTCGGAATGACGCCGGTCGGCGTCGAGATCCAAGAGATCATTCACGACATACACACCGGAGGCGCAGAGGCAAAAGACCGCGAACGCCCACAAGTCGAGCAGCATCAACGAATGCTCACCCAATTTATGCGCAGTGACGGTGGGGACAACAATAATGAAGTTCTTGATCCATTGATGCGGACGCAGACAACGGAAGAGCGCGGAAAACTTGTGTGAATCGCACGGAAACACAGGGCCAAGTTTTGTGCAGCGTGCGGCCTTTGTTTCGAGCGAGGGGCAGGCATTGACGACGATGGCTTCGCGCGCACCGCGCCACACGGCCAGGTCGGCGGAGGAATTGCCGGCGTAATCAAAACCGCGCGGGCCGAATCGTTGTTCCATCGCCTGAAGTTTTTGAGTCCCGCGAAGATTGGTTTCACCGTTACTGGCTAACACGTCGGTAAACAAACCCAAGTGGTCGGCGACCGATTGCGCCAGTTTCCGGTCCGAAGCGGTCGTGAGGAAAAGTGGGCGACCGCGTCGATGTTCTTCCCGCACAAAATCAACCAGCGGCTGGTGATAGGGCAGCACACTCACGTCCAATTCCACACGTGAACCAATTTCGCGTTTCAAGAAGGCCCGGCCTTTCAGCCACCAGAGCGGCAACATGAAAGTGTAAAGTGGATTGCGCTTGAGCAGGCACACCAACGATTCGCACAACAAGTCGGTCTTGATCAGCGTGCCGTCCAGGTCCACGCAGAGCGGCACTAAGTCCGTTTGCTCGGTGCTGACAGTTGTGGGCATGTTGATTTCCGGCTGCAACTAATGGGCTACCCCTTTACGATAGGCAATTGGGATCGGGCATAAGGCAAATGTTAGAGGGTAGTATTCGGTGGCCGGGTGTTCAGTGTTTCGTTCGCCACCATAACGATGTGCCGGTCGCCGAATCTTTCCAAACCAGCTCGTATCCGTTCCGCAACCACTGATCAATTCCCTGTTGCGTGAAAAGCCGGGCGCCCAGCGTCGGGGAAAACTTCCCGTACACGACAAATTCCGGCGGGTGAAGTTCCCATTCGCGCACCAGCGGAAGTTCCTGGCGAGAGCTGTAGGTGTCCTGATAGAAGGACGCCACATTCCTGACCGGCAAACCGCCGAAGGCGGAGTGCGGCCCGCCCGAACAAAGCCAAAGAGTTCTGTGCCCTCGGATGGCCGGGCTTACGTCGCGGTACAGCGCCTCCACAGAGTCTGCAATTCTGGCAGTGCTTCGCAGCCCTGAAAACGGCGTTGCAGCCGGCAGAGCTTTCAAGGGCAAAAAGGTTGGGGAGTACATGGGTGAGAGAAAGGAAACCATTGCAAAACCTGTGGCGCAGAACAGGCACAACGCCGCAGTCCTGCCGTGGGCCGCGTTCCGCAACGCCGAGATCAAAACTGGAATAATCACTGGCGCGGCAAAAACATAGTAAATCAGCGAACTGGTCGCGGTCCCGAGCAGAATAGCGAGAGCTACGAAACAGGGGGCTGCTTGTTCCGGTGTCCTGCGCCGCGCGAAAGCCGCCGCTGCCAACGCCAGAACCGAGGCCATGTAGAACGCAAAGATAACCCACGAACTGCCCGTGGGAACGTGAGCAACCCTCAAGACCTCCTGAAAGCCAGTCACCGCCGGTATATGCAGAAGTGAGACCAGAGCAAGGGCGACGGTGCTGAACAAAAAGAAACCCAGCGCGAGTGCGGCGATGGACATTTGCGAACCTTTGCCCCGGGACGGATTTCCGCTTTGCGATTGCCATCTGCGCCACACGCCAATCAACGCCAGTCCCAGCATGACCGATGCGCCCGCCTCAATGAGTCGGTGGTGTGGCGTGTCCGGGTGCAGAATGATTCGTGGCAGTGCGCGGCCAAGGATCGTATAAATCCCTCCCTTTCCGTCCGCCGCATCTTTGAAAAACTGAAGGGCGAATTCGTTCCAACCCGCCTTCCATGAAAACCACGCGGCAAGTGGAAGGAAACCTGCGGCGAGTCCCGCCGGCCAGAGCAGCAAACCCCATAGAACGGGCCGGTTGCGCGCCGGCAGAAACATATGCAAAAGAATCACGAACCCGACGGCAGCGACGACAGCCAAACCGACATTTTGTTTCGCAAACATTCCGATACCGCCTATCAAACCCAGAACGAACCAATTTCTTGCACATTCCCGCCGCAGCAAACTCAGGAGCGCCAGTATCTGAACCCCACCAAAAAACGTCGCCGCGTAATTGTAAGCATGCCCCAAACTGTTTGCCGGATTGGAGAACACGACGGTGAACACCATCGCGGCGCACAGCAATGCTCGATTTTCGATCAGCCGGCATCCGATTAAGAATCCCACCTCCAGTGATAGATACCACCATAGATACAAATGAATCTGAAACAGCCAGAGCGAATCGCCGAACAGAGCGAGCAACGCCGCCAGTGTGTAATTGGCCAGCGGAGGGAGACTAGAGATGAAATCGCGATATTGGATTTCACCGTGCGCAATTCGCCAGGCTGCTTCATAGGTCCAGCCAAAATCGCCAATGCCCGCCACCCAAATCCAGCGGGCCGTGAAGATTCCCGCAGTCAAAATCAGCAGCGCCCCCGGCTGGTGCAGAAGCCGCCTCAGTGCGTCCTTACAGCCTGCGCCGCGTGCCGCAGATTGCGGGATGGCATTATCTGGCCCGGTCATTTAAATGATAGGAAATTGGTTTTTGGGCACCCGCAGGTACTGGGCGCTGCGCGGGTGAGGGAGAATTGCTTTTTCATGGGCGAGCTGGTTTTTCACCGATTTTCCCTATTCTCAGACCTCAGGAGACGGGCGCAATCTTAATTCCCTCAGATTGGTTGAGCTTTTAGCGGTGCCACCCTCAGATTAAGGTGGTGGGGCTCCAACGCCCTAAAGTTGGGCGGTGAGGTTACGATGAAAGACCTGAAAGCGTTGCAACTGATCTTGGGGCCGGACAAGCGTAATCCGTGCTTTTGCCTCTACGTCGATGCGGCAAAGAAAGATCTCCACGTCTATTACGGGCTGGAGTTGCTGGAGGTGGTGCCCAACGACCACCGTAGTCCCGCCTATCGGCTGCTGGGAGCGCGCCTGTACAACGCTGGGCTGGGGGTGCGTACGCTGGAGGCGGTGTTTGGGCTGGACCGCAAGATGCTGCGGAAGTGGGGGTTGGCGTTGCGTTCCGGGGGATCGGAAGTGGTTGCCCGCGCATCACCAGCCAGCGTGCAAACAACGCCATGACCCCGATGGAGCAAATAGCCAGACCCAATTCCGGTCTCCCTCTCAAAATGCAACAAGCCGCCAGCACAAACGCCAGCGCGGTTGCCTTGATGAAGGCAGTCCCCCAAAAAACTCCCATTTGCCCGGATTTGCCCTTGAGCAGTTGGCGACGGCCATTAAATGCAGTCCCCAGCGCACTGCTTGTGCCCGGCACGGGAAGTTTGATTAAGCTTTAAGGTCATATTGCAGCATTGCTTGCAACCGGTCAGCATAACTGTGCCGGCCTTGGACACAGATTCTCTGCCACACGTTTTCACCCAGTTGCCGCGCCCGCGCCGGCTCCCGGCAAAGCGCCTGCACTTGGTTTACAACACCCGGTACATCGTGATAATAGACCACACACTCGGCGTCCGCCCCGTAAAGTTCCCGATGTTCCGGCGTGTCCTCTACTACCATACAGGCTCCCATGGCGGGCAATTCCAGGCTGCGCATGGCATGGCCGTCGCGGTTCGCCCTGCGGCTAAGACAAAGATTCACCCGCGCGCATTGTACCGCCAGCCGCTGTTCCCGCCCATATACAAACCCACGCCAATGCCGGCGCAACTCCTTGTCGCGATCCCAAAATCCGCCGTAAAGATGCACTTTCAATCCGGTTCGCACAAGTGCCCTGGCTACCGGGAGCCGGTCGGCATCCGCCCCGCCCACAAAAACCACATCACAGGCAAACCGCTCGCGTTCGCCCTCTGTTGTCGGCGCTTCGGGAAAATGCAAGGCCGGGTTGTAGCCAAAGGGCAGATACTCCACCCGGCGGCAGCCGTGCTGCCGCAAATCCTCCAAGTTGGCTCGTCGGGGGGACCAGATCACGTCATATTCCCGCAACCCCGGCCAGAAGAAGCCCGCGCCATTCCGGGGATTCCACGGGTCATCGGTCAGAAAATTGACGCGCCGGATTCCCATTTTACCAATCTCTTTAAGCGCCTCGAGATGTGGGGCGGAAATACCAGTTACCAGCAATAAGTTCGGCTTCGACTCCCGGCACAATTCAAGGAGCCTTTGAGTAAACCGGTTCAGATGAGCCGGGCGGTGGTTCAGGAGGTGATGAAAAAACCGGTTGACCCAGATGCTGCGGCTATGCGCCTCACTAATATCCAGCATGGTGGCTGCAATGCCCAACTGTCTGGCGGCGGCCAGCAAATGTGCGCCCACTTGATATTCCTCAGAACTGCCAACGATGAACAACCCATTCTTTGGCGTGGCTCTTAGCTGTTGCGTTTGGATATAAAGAATGTTCTTCTTCAAGATTGCAGAAGCACTTGCCCAAGCATTTGTTGGTGTGTCAGAGCAATCAAGCTTCTGACCAGGACGGGTCGTTGTGAAGATTCTCCGCCCGCGCCAGTGCTGCAGCCGTGTCTATGGAGAACCAATGTTCAGGAACCACTCTTGAGCAATAGACCTGCCGGTGCTTGATTAAATGTTTCCAGATTTCGTTAAAATCTTCCGCCGGTGCCACCAACTTTCTCACTTTTCCCGGGTGCAGCACCTGGATGCCCGAACAATACAGGGGTGATGGTCGGCGGCGGTCGAGCGCCGTCACTATTTGGTTCTCGTGGTGAATATAGTCGCCTTCCAAACCCTGGACGGGACGCACCGGAACAACCATGCAAGCCGGTGCTCCAAAATCGTGGTAGTCACGGCACAGCTTATCGAGATCTAGATTCACGAGATTATCGCAGGTAAGCACGACCAATGGTTCATCGAGATTCCCCAGCAAGGTATTGAAAATCCACCAGGCATTCCCTTTTCCTTCGGTGTAAAATATTGAGGAAATGCCTTCTTCAATAATGTGTTCCGCCAACATGCGTGCCTTGTACCCCACGGTGATGTGAAGAAAAGGAATAGCATGCCGGATTCTATGAATTCCATTCAGAATCAAAGTCGAACCTCCCAGCGGCGCCATCGGCTTGGGAATTTCATCCGAAAGCGGCGCCATTCTTGTTCCCCGCCCCGCCGCCATGATCAATGCATGTTGGAATTCATCCATGGAGTTCCTCTTCCGGTGGATTGTTTATCAGGGACAGAATCTCCTGGTCACTCAATCGCTCCGTGTTGGCGGAGGAAAGGCCGAAGGCGATGGGTTTGGCCACTTTCTCATTGAAGGTGATTAAATAATGGTGGATGCCGTCGTATATCACTTCTCCGGTGTGCGGGAGTTCAAGATCACCAATCAGATATTCGTCGTTCCGTTCGCCCGGCCGGCCCTCAATCACCTGCCAGCGCCCCCCCTTCTCTCGAACCCATAGGTCGAGGATGTCTTGAATTTTGGCGGCCTTCATTTTCCGGGAAAGGACTTTGCCATGGATTGTTCCGATATTCTCGAGGGCGGTCATCACCAGTTTGACGGCTTCATCCACGGTAAAGAAGAACCGGCGCATCTGGGGTCCGGTGGTTCCGATGACCCCGTCCTTTTCATGCATGCGCTTCCAAATTGGCAGCACCGACCCGGTGGACCACGCCACATTCCCGTAACGGACACAGGCAAAGCGAGTGTCGCCTTTTCCATCCATGCTGCAGAAGAGCCGCTCCATGATGGCCTTGGACAAGCCGTAGGTGTTTCGCACCGGTGGCGAAGCCTTGTCGGTTGAGATGCCTAACACCACCTTCACCCCGCGTTCCATGCCAACCCGCGCGACGTTCTGACTGCCTACGACGTTTACATCAATGCATTCCATCGGATACCTCTCCGACAAATCCACAAATTTGGTCGCCGCCGCGTGAATTATGATGTCTGGCTTGAATTCGGCAACGCCGTCGCGGACGGATTCAATGGAGGATACGTCCATTGGCGCTGTTTCACAGCCGGTGAAATCCTTTGCCTTTTGGTTGTTCTTGTTGTTTCGGCCCGTCAAGATGACTCGGTTTGTGGTTTTTAATGCCACTGCCAGGCGTTTGCCCAGAAACCCGGTGCCGCCAGTAATTAGAATTGTGTTTTGCCTCATTATGCTAATCTTTTTGATAGGTTGTTTACTGAATGCAGACAATGAAAGAACTCAGTTGCGAAGTTTGTTGAGCAAGATTACATATTCTGTCGGCGTATGGTGGCATGGTGCGAAAGCATCTCTTTCAGACGTTGGTCGATAATGTTTACTTGGACCTCCATGCTTAATGCCTTGAGCGCTCTTGCAGCGGCCTTTGTTCCGAGTTCCCGGCCCACTGAGGAATCTACAAGCACCTGCCTCAATACAGACGCCAGGGCTTGGGGGTCAGCTTGGGGAACAATGATGCCGCAACCACCCACCAACTCGGGATAGGCTCCGGTGTCAGAAGCTATCACCACTTTCCCACACGCCATCGCCTCGGCGAGAACGCGTCCGTATTGTTCCGGCAGACAAGACGGGGCGACGACGACGTCAGCTGCATTCATGTAGGCCGCGATTTCGTAATGATCCGCATGAAATCGCAGGGTCCTAGCCCCCAGCTTGGGATTGGCGGCAATCTGCCTTTGGACTCGATCCGAGTAATCCCCTCGCTCACCAGAAGAAAATTCGTCCACCAGGAAGTGCCATTCAAGATCCATCAACTTTCCAAGCGCCTCGATCAAAAACTCAACTCCTTTGCCTGGAACCATCCTACCGATGTAAGCGATGACGGGTGCCCGCAAGTTATGCCGCGCTCGTATTTTTTCCCGCGCCTCCTGATCCGGACGAAATACAGCCGGTTCATAACCGAGCGGCATTTTGAAAATGCGGCCGGCAAAACCGAGCACCTTCATGGATTCGGCCGCCGCATCACACAAAACAAATACCAGGGCGATGGCGCTGCGGGTGAGTCTAGTCATCAAAAACGAACGGAGCGTCCGTGCGACCGCCGGGAAATCTGCGCGAAATACTCCCCTTAACAGGGGAGCGATCCTATTTTCGATGGTGTAGCAGACGAGTGGCACATCATTTCGGCGTGCCCATCGGGCGCAATGGATCGCCAGCACACTTGCCGGGTCGCCTTCAAGGTAGATGGCTCGCGGCTTCCGGATTTCGAGGATGGTTTGCAATCCTTCAAAGCTCCAGAATCGCTGATTGTTTTTCCCCTTGACCTGCACCCAGTGAATCGGGGGATCTTCAACTCGCTTAGGGTCTGCCTGACGGCTATCGAGCCCGGGCAGATATTGCGGGATCACCAGTTCCAAACGCCAGCCTAGCGCCACTAGCGCCACATAGACATTCCGGTTGATGGCAGTAAAACAAGCATGTGACAGCACCATCAAGTCGGGCCGCACGACGGTCTCAATTACACTTGGCATATTTAAGGCAAAGTCTTTTTGACGCTTCCGTTTCTTCCCATGGATTGTGACTCACCTTGGTGGATGCGCTCGTGGTAATGACCACCTACGATCACGTCAGGTGGTGTGGCATCGCACAAGCCAGGCTTGTTCCTTGATTCATCCGAGATGATAAACAACAGTTCATCTGCTAACACACACAAGTTTACATTGGGTACCAGGAATCATCCTAGTCGGTAATTGATATTAGCACTGAGACAACAATCCAGGAGATGATGCCTGTGACCTCGCCGAAGATGTTTCAATCAGACGTGACAGCCGCCAGTTACTGAGGACCAATACAGCGGGAAATACCTGATTGGAATGCCTCCAGTCTCTAACCGTCTAGAGCTTATTCCGATGTAGTTGCAACCCATATCATGCCTCTCCGCTACGTGATTATACCGAAATGGAGCCACAAATCCGTTAAAAAGTCGAAATAAGGAATAATGGTCTCGTCAGCAGAAATCATGGGTCGATTTCGGCTCTGGAAGCCGGCCTAAGGT
>JBAXTC010000142.1:0-13099 GCA_037130375.1 Verrucomicrobiota bacterium
GTGAAATCCGTGGTCATATTCCTGCTCTGAGGGGAACGAGAGGAGAACCACGGATCGCTGTTCCTTCAATTCAACATCCTCGGACACAACTGTCGGCAACCGGTATGGCGGTCGGTTCGGTGCCGGCTGCAAAAACTGGCGCTACTCCGCGGTCAGGGCCACGAGGAACGGATTGGCGAACGCATACTCGGCGACGAAATCCACCTTCGTGATTTCCACGTCGGGTGCCGGGTTTTCCCAGGTGCGTTTAAAGAGCCGGATGCCACGGCTGGCACCCCGCAAGGCGGTGGGATTTGTTCCTTTCCAGGCAATGACGGCATCGGTCACGCCCACAGGCTGGTCCGGTAATTCGTGCCAGTCGCGGGCGTCCCGGCCGAAGACAATTGGCACGGTCTCGCGTCGGCCGCTGGCAAAATGGATGAAGTAATGCCCCACCGTGGTTCCATCCGAGGGGCAACTTCCGCAGATCGCGTGAAGAAACTGCAGTCGTTGGAGCTTGCGATTGACGCGAATGCCATTCACGGCTTTCGGATACTGGTAGCGCGGCTCACGCGACGACGGCACGCCAAAGACCTGGATCAAACCGCGCACATCGAACCGGGTGCCGGCCAGGGTCTGAATGCCCCGCGGCAGTTCGGCGAGGTAATTATCAGCACCGCCATGCCATGACTCGGAGAGGGCAGCATTGTAGAAGTTCGAGAGGTCAATCAACTCCGCTGGCGCGGCGGGATTCCGCGCGGGAGGCCGGGCATTGCTGATTCGGGTGAGACTGCCAAGGGCGGCGGCATTCCCCGGTTGCAGAGCGATCAGGCGGCGAGCATGGAACTCCGCGGCAGCCCAATCACGCGACCACTCACTCGATATCATCTGACGCCATTGCCAGCGCGCCGCTGACTCGGTCGAGGTGGCCGTGCCTTCGAGACGGGAACCGACCAGGTGCCAGGCATCCTCCAGTTGGGATGCGTCCAGAGTCTCAATCTGCTCTGAACTGCCTACTTGTCTCCCCGCCAGCAAGCGCGCCGCACCGGCAAGCTCGCCGACGGTCCAATCGAGTGCGCCCGTTTCCCACAACTGCGCCAAAGCGTCACGGCTCACCGTGGACACTCTGCGGCCATCGGGACTGAAACTGACATGGAGGACGCCCTGCTGGTGCCGGAGCGCGGGCCCGAGCGGTTCACCGGTGGCCGCATCCCAAATTCGGGCTGTGCCATCATCACTGCCGGTGATGACTCGTAGTCCATCGGGACTGAAATCGCCGCTCACTACGATCTGGTCGTGGAGCAGCGGCGGGGCGATGGGCTGTCCGGTGCCGGCATCCCAAACGCGCGCGGTTCGGTCGTTGCTGGTGGTCAAAAGGCGACGGCCATCGGGACTAAACCGGAGCCTCCAAATGGTGCTGCCATGTTGCATCGCGAGGCCCACTCGCTGGCCGGTGACGGCGTCGCGGATGGTTGCTTCACATGAACCACCACCCATCGCCACGCGCAGGCCGTCCGGGCTGAAGCATGCGTCCATCACAATCAGCGTCCCTCCTTCCTTTGATCGTCCTTCCTCAAGCGGCGGGCTGACCGGCGCGCCGGTGGTCGCATCCCATACGCGGGCCGTGCCATCGGAACTGGCGGTCACGACACGCTGGCCATTGGGGCTGAAGCGGGCCGCATTTACCCAGTTGCGGTGTTGAAGCGGGGGGGTCAACGGGGCTCCGGTGATCGAATCCCAGATGCGCGCGGTGGCATCGGCGGAGGCCGTGACGACCTGTTTTCCGTCAGGACTGAACTCCGTAAAGAACACGGTGTCCTTGTGCCGCAGACTGAAGGGACGCTCGTTGCCCGTGGCCGCATCCCAGATCCGTCCGGTATAATCACCGGCTGGCACGACCAGAGATGTCCCATCCGAACTCCACGCGGCCCGAGTCCAGAACGAGACAGCCATGTCAACCGGTTCGTTGGTCGAAATCAATGTTTCTCCGCGAGGCAGACCCGACACTGCGTCCCAGATCCGCAGATGGCCCACAATGCTTGCGGTGCAGACCGATTTACCGTCCGGCGAGAAAACGGCGGACGCGATGGGTTCGCCGTCCCCGTGGAAGAACGGTGGGAGTGCCGGTCCGACCCCCGCCAAATCCCAAACACGGAGCCTCCCACTGCGGGTGAGGGTGATCAACTGCTGGCCGTCGGACGAGAAGTCAAAGTGGGAGCCTACCTCGCCGCCTTTCAATGCGGGGAGCACGGTTTTCCCGGAGCGCACGTCCCATAAACGGATTTCTTTGAGCCCGGCGACGGCCAACCAGGCGCCGTCCGGGCTGAAACGCAAGAACTGGGGATCATCGTTCTCGTGCTTGAGCGAGCGATGGACGGCTTCTCCCGTTCGGGCGTTCCAGACGGTCACCGAGCGGTCCGCGTTGCCCGTCGCAAGGTAACGTCCGTCGGGGCTGAAACTCGCACTTTGCAGGGCGTTCATCTGGAGCAAAGGGGCAAACCGTTCTCTGCCGGAGGGTAATTCGATCACCCTGACCGAGTTCTGCTGATCTGCCGAGCGATCACTGTGTTCACCAATTCCAAAAACCGCCACCGCACTGCCGTCGGGATTGAACTCGATCCCGTACCCGGGATCGTCCAAATCAATCCAGTCCGTCAGCGGCTGCCCCGTGGCCGCATTCCAAATTCGGGCCTGGCCCACCACATAATCTCCCGGACGGAACTGGTTATTCGGTGGGAAAATAGATTCGTCCCTTAGGATTTCGGTGCCGGTCGCCAGCCATCGGCCGGTCGGGTCAAAGGCCACCTTGACCACCTTGTTGCTGTGCTGGAGCGGGGGCGCGAGCAGGCGGCCCGACAGCGCTTCCAGGAGGTAAACATTCGTGCCGTCCTTTTCTGTGGTGGCTAGCCTGGTTTCATCGGAGCTCCAGGCGGAAGTGCCGCTTACACCTTCCGCCTCCAACCGGCGCTCCAGCGGTCTTCCTGAGGTCACATCCCAGATGCGCTTTGTGGTCCCTTCGGACACAACCACCCAGCGCCCGCTCGGGCTGACAAAAGCCCTGCCCAGGATGTTCGAGATGACCAGGGAGTGCAGCGGACGAAACGACGATGCGTCCCATATCCTGACTTCGCCGACCCCGAGCCCCTCCTTCTGCAAGCCCCCAACACCGATGATCCACCGACCATCCGGCGAGGTCCGGACACTCTCACCACCGTGCTCCAGAGATAGCCTGGCAATGGGCTTGGGCAGGAGGCGGAACAAGGCGGCCAGGCGCTCCCGCTGGCGACGTTCCATGCTGGCGTCGCCTTCGGAATGCTTGAGCACTTCGGTGAACCAGAGTGCGGCGGTCGCCGGGTCGTTCTCGTCCATCGCGCGCAGGCCGTTCGCGGTCTGGGTCTGGATAAGGCGCCGGTGACTCTCGCTGGCCGCCGCGCCCTTTTCGGTCGCCAGACGCGCGTTGGTATCCGCGAGTTCGGACTTCTCGGCCGCCAACCGGGTCATCTGCTTGGTCTGCTGCCGTTGCCAAAACCAGGCCGCGCCGATCAGCAGGGTGGCGACGATGGCCGCGGCGCCCACTTGTTTGACGATTCGGAACTGGCGCTCGAATTGATGCCGGCGCTTCACCGACCCGCCGCTATGCAGCAGGGCGAGGTCGGCGTGCATTTCCTCGGCGGAGGCATAGCGCGCCTTGGGATCGGGCGCGCAGGCGCGCAACAACACGGCGTTCAGCTCCATCAAGGCGACGGATTCGCGGTCCGTGCCGATCTGCGTGAATGGCTCGGGGAATTCGTTGCGGTCCTTCCCCATCGCGGCTTCGTAGAGCACCTTGCCCAGCGCGTAGAGGTCGGCCTGAGGCGAGGTGGGGCCTTCGGGCGGGATGAACCCTTCCGTGCCGACGAACGTGTTCGCGCCTGCGGCCTCGGTCACCAAACCGATGTCGGCCAGCTTGGGCACGCCGCCCACGAAGATGATGTTGGAGGGCTTGATGTCGCGGTGAATGAGGCCCTGGCGGTGGAGATGGCCCAGGGCGAAACTGAGCGTCATGCCGAGCTCGAGGCACTCCTCGAGCGGTAGCCGTCTGCGCTGCTGGAGATCCCGGCTGAGAGTGCGCGGGGTGTAAGAAGTAATCAGTGAACAGTGGTCAGTATTCAGTGCCTGATTACTGCTTACTGAAGACTGATCACCGATTACTGAAGACTGATTACTGCTTACTGAAGACTGATCACCGATTACTGAAGACTGGTTACTGGCCTGCGGCTCCGCCGTATCCGCCAGTTCCATGACGTAGTAAAACCAGCCGCCGGCGTCATCGCGACCGACCTGCAAGATGTCCACGAACCCTTCGTTGCTGCGCGAGAGGGGTTCGAACCGCCGGATGCCGGCGAACTCGCGCTCGTAGGGGCGCGCATCCTTGAAGGTGTCGCGGTAAACGATCTTGACGGCGCGCAGGGTGCCCAGCGCGTTGCGGGCGAGCCAGACCTCGCCATACGCGCCCCGGCCAATGCGGCGGATGAGTTCGTGATCGGGAATGCGCGGCGGGCCGTCGCGCAGGTGACTCAATGGCGGCCCGGTCAGTCCGAGCTTGGCCTCAATGCGATCGCGCGGCGTGCTCATGAGGGCTGCGCCTGCATGCTGGCCGGCTCCGGGGCCGGTTGAGAAACCGGCACTGGCTTTTGAAATTGCGTCATAACAATGCGGTCCTTGTGGCCGACAGCGGCGCATGCTGGTGGAGACCGAGCAGTAGCCGCCGCCGCACGGTGAGCGTCCCGAGCCGCGGCGCCACGCGGTATTTCTGGAAGCGAATCCGGCCATTCAGCTTGAAACCAGCCCCAGCGCACCAAGCAGTCCGCAGCCAAGCCAGGAGCCCGGCCAGGCCTCTGGTTGCGAATCGGATAAACACGCTGACAGCAACGGCCGGGGTAATCAACGACGGTCTTCCCGTCGGCGCTGCGCGGGCGGGTAAGCCGGCGCGACGACGGCCTGGGGCTGAGCTCAGTTCTTCAGGCATGGGAGTTGGTGGTTTCGAGTCGGCGGACTTCGGCTTTCACCAACTTGGCAATACGGTGATAGGTCACGTACACCTTGGGCAGGCTGGCGCCGGTGAGCTTGGCGACATCCCGCACGCCCAATCCCTTGACGGCGTGGAGGTGAAAGATCTGGTAGTGCTCGGGGTTCGCCTGGCGGCGGACGCGATCCATGGCCACGTCCACGAGGTTCTTTTGCCATTCCTCGTTCCAAATCCCTTCGAGAACATCCGCGGCGGGGTCGTGGAGGTTGAGCGTCGTTTCCGCGGTCGTGTCCGCGCGGGGTGCTGCCAGCGGCACATTCTGCGGCCGGCGGCGGCGGAACTGGTCGGCGATGCGACACCGGGTCACGTGCATGAGCCAGCCTTTGAAGGAACACACCGACGGATCGTAGCAGAAACTCTCCATTTTGCGTGCCACGCCAATGACCGTCTCCTGGACGACGTCCTCGGCCTCCTGGTCGCTGAGGCCGGCCCGGATGGCAGCGCCGTAGATGAGCTTCCAATAGATGTCGAAAAACTCACGCCAGCTCGGCTGATCGCCCAGATCGCGCAGACGCTCGATCAGCGAGCGCCGCGTGGGCAGCAGTTCATCGGGATTATCGATGGGCGCAGAATGCACAAGAGAACAATCGCACGCCCGGGCGCGTTTTTACATAAATCTCGCACTTAATTCCAACGCCTCGGAAACTGTGGACGCCGCTGCGCCCGGCCATGGGCAATCCCATACGGATTCGATGCCGGAGAATGCCACCAACCGCGCCAAGTCTTCGCGGCCCGGTGATCTTTCGCGGCGATAAAGTACCTCCATTGGGACCAAATTGGTTTGGCTGGCAAGTTCTCACTTTCGGCCTGATTCGCGTCGGAATTCCACGCCACAAGAATAAATCAGATTGCTTGTTGACAAATACGCACTGAACCTATAGAGATAGTATTATATCTGCGCCAAGTTACTTTGGCAGCGGGTAATCTGGTCTCGGAATGAACCGGTTGCTACCTCACCAGGGGCGCGCATGAGTCCTGGTTTCCGTTTGGAAATGGTTTCCAAATGGCCTTGGCCGAAATTGAAAACGCGCCTATGCAACATAAAATAAGAAACGTTCGGTTCGCCACCTCATCGTGGCGAAGTCTGCTTCATCATTTAATCCTCGGCCGCTCGATGGCGGCGAGTTGTGCCATGTTCGTCGCCGCGTCATCGGTGCTGGCGGCCAATCCGGCCGTCGAGACTGAAGCCGTCCGCATCATTGGGGAGACCGGGGTTAAAGGTGGCTTCGTGGTTCATTTAGGATCTGGCGATGCCCAACTGACGGCGGCCCTGCGGCGCAGCGACAGTTACCAGGTGCAGGGATTGGATCGCGATCCGGCCAATGTTCGGTCTGCCCGCGAATGGCTGCTTGCGCAGAAACTTCACGGCGCGGTGACGGTGGATGTCTGGCGAACCGGGCCGCTGCCTTACATTGACAACCTGGTCAATCTAATCGTCGCCGAGAATCTGGACGGCGTTTCCCGCGAGGAAATCCTGCGCGTGCTGACGCCGAATGGCCTCGCCTATGTCAAGGAAGCTGGCCAATGGCAGAAGCTGCTGAAGCCCCGTCCCAAGGACATTGATGATTGGACGCATTATTACTACGACGCCAGGGGCAATACTTGCTCGAAGGATTTGGAAGTGGACACGCCCGAAGGTTACCAATGGATTGGCAGCCCGCGTTGGTCCCGACACCACGACCGCATGTCGAGCCTTAGCGCCGAGGTTTCGGCGGGCGGCCGCCTTTTCTACATCATGGACCAAGGCTCCCGGGTTTCCATCCTGATGCCCGCGCACTGGGTGCTGACCGCACGGGACGCCTTTAACGGCACCATTTTGTGGACCAACGAGATTCCGCACTGGCAGTCGCATCTCTGGCCGTTGAAGTCGGGACCGACCCAACTTGCGCGGCGGTTGGTGGGCGATGGCGATCATATCTACGTCACGCTCTCCGTCGAGGCACCCGTCAGCAAACTGGACGGGGCGACGGGCAAAACGCTCAAAGTGTACGAGAGCACCAAGGGGGCGGAAGAAATCCTCAATGCGAATGGCGTTCTATACGTCCTCGTCAATCCCCGCAAATGGTCGTTGGAAGACTTCGCGCCGAAATTCAACACTGGCGATCAGAAGCGCGTGGAAACCGAATTTGACTGGGACGAAGAACCGCGTGAATTGCAGGCTATTGATGCGGCGACCGGGCGCGTGCTGTGGAAGCGGGAAGGAAAATATGCGCCGCTGACGATTGCCGCGGATGGAGCGAAAGTGGTTTTCCACGATGGCGAGAAACTCGTCAGCCTGGACGCGGCAACCGGCAGCCCGCTTTGGGCGACTGCGCCCGCCGCGCGTCGGCAGTTGTTTGAATACAACTTCGGTCCCCGGGTGATTTTAAACAGCAACCTGGTGCTTTACGCCGGGGGTGACGGCGCGATGAAGAGTTTTGATGCCGGCAGCGGGAAAGAGTTGTGGGAAGCTCCTCATGCCAAATCCGGCTACCGCTCGCCGGAAGACTTGATCCTGGCGGGCGGACTGCTCTGGAACGCGCCGGATATCTCGGGCAACATGTCGGGTGAATTCACCGGGCGCGACCCGGCGACGGGCGAAGTCAAGAGCCGGTTTCTGCCCGACGTGGACACCTTTTGGTTTCATCATCGCTGCTATATCGCCAAGGCCACCGAGCGCTTCCTCATTCCATCCCGCACGGGCATCGAGTTTGTGGATTTCAACGCGAAGCATTGGCAGATCAACCATTGGGTGCGCGCCGCCTGCCTCTACGGCACCTTGCCCGCCAACGGCTTGATTTACGCCGGGCCCCACAACTGCGCCTGCTATACCGAAGCCAAGCTGGACGGACTCAACGCCCTGGCTCCGCATCGTGCCAGCCAGGCTCCGAGTTTGCTGCCGGACGATCAGCGGCTGGAGCGCGGTCCGGCCTATGACGCGCCGCTGGGAGCCGCGCCGGGCGCGCTGGACTGGCCGGCTTTCCGGCATGACTCGCAGCGCAGCGGGTTTACCGATCAGGGTTTGAGCGACGATCTTTCCGAGGCGTGGGATATTCCCATCGGCGGCCAGTTAAGCGCTCTCACGGTAGCGGATGGCAAAGCCTTCGTCGCCCAGATTGACACCGGGACGATTTACGCGCTGGATTTGAACACGGGCAAACCGCTGTGGCATTTCATCACCGGCGGACGGGTGGATTCGCCGCCGACCTACTGGAGGGGCCGGGTGCTGGTCGGCAGCCACGACGGCAGCGTGTACGCGTTGCGATCGAGCGATGGCGCTCTGGCCTGGCGGTATCGGCCTTATGCCGGCCAGCAGATGTTTGCGTTCGAACAGTTGGAAAGCGTCTGGCCGGTGCCCGGCAGTGTGCTGGTGGAAAATGACCAGGTGAGCTTCCTGACCGGACGCTCGGTGTTCCTCGATGGCGGACTGCACTTCTTCAAGCTCGACGCCGCGACGGGTCGGAAACTGGTGGAGCAAACTTATGACAAGGTTGATCCGGAAACCGGCGGCGACTTTCAGACCCGGCTGAAGAACCTGCAGATGCCGGTGGGCTTGAATGACATTCTGGTGAGCGATGGCAAGTGGACTTATCTGCGCAGCCAGAGAATCGACAAGGACGGCAAACGGGTGGACATCGGACCGGTGTCGGGCAACGAGCAGGTACAGGGTGCGGCGCAACAAGGGGAAGGCGCGCATCTCTTCTCGCCAATTGGTTTCCTGGACGAGGCCCTGTTCCATCGCAGCTACTGGGTTTACGGCAAGAATTTCGCCGGCGGCTACGGCGGTTATTTCCAGGCCGGAAAGTACGCGCCCGCGGGGCGTATGCTCGTGTTCAATGATAATGAGGTCTTCGGTTATGGCCGCGAGCCGCAATACCTGAAGTGGACGACGACGATGCAGAATCAGTTGTTCTCGGCGAGCCGGGTGGCCCCGGACGCCCCTCCCCAGCCTCCCAGGGGGGGCGGCGGTGGTTTTGGCGGCGGTGGCACCAATGGACTCGCGAGCGGCGGAACCAATCGTCTTGGCGGCTTCGGCGGCGGTGGTGGTGGCCGCGGTGGTTTCGGTCGGCCTCAGATACAGTATCCGGGCGTCCTGTTCCCGGATGATACACGCCTGACTCCGGATGGCAAGGGCCTGAGCGTGGAGGCGTGGGTGCTGCCGGATGCTCCCAATGGCGTGATCGTCGCCCACGGCACCGCGCAATATGGCTACGCGCTTGCCCTGCGGGACGGTTTCTCCGTGTTTCACATTCGCAATGCGGGAAACCTCGTCTCGGTGCCTTCCATCTCGCCGCTCACTCCCGGCTGGCATTATCTCGTCGGGGTGCTGGATACGGATCACTCCATCCGCCTCTATGTGGACGGACATTTCGTCAACTCGGGCACGACGCCCGCGTTGCTGGATTCAAAGCCGGCGCAGCCGCTGGAATTTGGCGTGAACGCGGCCCGTGGCGGGGGAGGCCGGGGCGGTTTGGAGGGCGGGGCCCGGGCTGTGGATACCGGCACCGGCGTGGGCGACTACGAAGTCGGCAGTCCCTACGCTGGCTTGCTGGACGAAGTGGCGATTTATCATCGCCCGCTCACCACCGAGGAGATTCAGCAACGCTCGGTCGAGGCGGATGCCCATTCCGCCCCGGGTGCCGTTCTGGCGGTTTCCTTTAACAACAACGACGCGCGGGATGACTCCACCAACGGCATTAACGGGGTCCTCACCGGCATTGATGTGGGCAAGGGCAAGAACGGCGCGGCCCTGTGGTTCCACAAGTTCACGCCGCCGGTGGTGGCCGATGGAACCAACGTCTCTCAGAGCGTCGCGTCTCGGGCGCCTTTGCCCGCCGAGCAAGGCGATTTGAGTCGCAACGGAGCCTTGGGCGGAGCGTCGTCGGCAGCGGAAACCAACCAGGTTGCCGGCGGTCGCCGTCGCCGCGGCGGTGCGGGTGGCGCGGGCGGAACCAACGCGTTTGCTGGCGGCAGCGGAACCAACAATGCCGGCGGCGGCCTGGGTGGAGGCGGCTTGGGTGGTCCGCGACGCCCGGATACCTATGTGAAATACGACTGGAACACCTATGTGCCGGTCTCGACGCGCGGGCTTTCGATGTCCGGAACCAATCTCGTAGTGGCCGGCCCGCCGGATCTCGTCAACGAGGAGCAGATGTTCGAACGGCTGGTCAAGAAGGATCCGACCGTGCAGAAGGACCTGGCCGAACAGGACGCCAGTCTGAGCGGCAAGCGGGGCGCGCTGGTGAAAATTGTCAATACAGGCAGTGGTCAGGTTGCGCGTGATTTCACGATTGACAGCCCCCCGGTGTGGGACGGTGTATCCGTGGCCCACGGTCGTATCCTGATTGTAACCGCGGATGGAAAAATTCGATGCTACGGACAACCTCCAAAACGACCCGTCTTGCCTTAGCCTTTGGGCTGTGGGCGCCCACTATTTTCGGCTGTGACATTCCGGTCTTTCGCTACGCGTTAGACCGCTGGCCGGCCGATGCCTTCCGCCTCGAAGCCCCGGGCTCGGTCTTGCGGACCGAGCCGCTGGCCACCGAAATCCGGAATCTGACCGGTCGTTCCGGCCTGAACCTGGAGACATCGGTTTCCACCAACGGAGCGCGACTGTTCTATCCGTCGCACGTTCGGGGTGCGGATAAATTCGCGTGGGAAGGGCAGCTTTCTCCGGAAGTCTATGGCGCCCTCACGGATTCGCCCGCGCGGCGGGATTTGGTCAAGCGCATCCTGCGCGGCGATTCCGCCGTCTGGGTGCTGGTTGAAGGCGGTCCGAGCGCTGCCAACGAAGCCGCCGCCAGCCTGCTGGAAAACCGCCTGCGCTTCCTGGAATCCGCCACCGGCATTCCGCGACTGGACCCCAATGACCCCGACAGCCGGGTGGGGCCTGGCCCCGAGCTCAAGGTGCAGCTTTCCCTGTTGCGCCTGAAGCGAAGCGACCCGAGCGAAGCGGCGTTCCTCTCGCAACTAGCCGGTCCGGCAGGGCTGAAGTCCCTCCCCGCCGACCAGCCGTTCATTGCCCTCGTGTTTGGTCGTGGCCGCGTGCTGGGGGCCTGGCCCAATGACCGGTTGAACGAGGAATTCATCGAGGAATCCACGCGGTTTCTCCTCGGCTCCTGCTCCTGCGAAGTCAAAAGCCGAAACCCCGGCTGGGATTTGTTACTCCGCGTGGATTGGGATGAGGAATTGAAGAAGGCAGGCGAGGCCCGACGATTGGCGTCCCGCTCCCCGGAGCCGGCACGCGCATCACTGGAGCCGGAAACCGTCGTCATCAAGCCACAGCAAAAACCATGATGACACGCGCCAGCAATTCTGCCGCGCACAAACCGCGGCGGCTAAATCAACAAAACAGTAAGCTTATGAAACGACACATTGGAATGGCATTCACCCTTGCCCTGTGTGGCATGGCGTTCGGCAGCACCTTGCTGGCGGCATCCCCGGCCAAAAACACCGTCATCGTCTATTGCGCCGCCGGCCTGAAAAAGCCGGTCGAAGCGGTTGCCGAACAATACCGCACGGAGACGGGGGCGGAAGTGCAATTGCAGTATGGCGGCACCGGCACGTTGCTGGCGCAAATCCGTCTCGCTAAGAAAGGCGACCTGTTCATCGCCGCCGATGATGGCACGCTCGCCGATGCGCGGAAGTTTGATGTCATCCGCGAAGTCATTCCGCTGGCCCGCCAGCACCCGGTCATCGCGGTTCGGAAGGGAAATCCGAAGGGTATCAAAAGCCTGGCCGACCTGCTGCGTGACGGTGTGCGCGTGGCGCTGGCGAATCATGAAGCCGCCAGTGTCGGCAAGGCGACGGTCGCCGCGCTGGGCGAGGACTACGCCCCGCTCGCCGCTCACGCCATCGTGACGAAACCGACAGTGACCGAAATCGCGAACGATCTAAAACTCGGCGCGGTGGATGCCGCAATCATCTGGGATTCCACCGTGAACACGTTTACCGGCTTGGAAGCGGTGGAAGTGCCGGAATTGTCGGGGCGGGTCGAGAATGCCAGCGTGGCCGTGTTGGGCTTTGCCAAAGAATCGGCTGCGGCGCTTCGCTTCGCCCGCTATCTGGCCGCGCCGGAAAAAGGTGGGGAGGTGTTCAAGAAAGCCGGGTTTAATCCGGTGCCCGGCGACACGTGGGCGGCCAAGCCCGAACTCAATCTCTACAGTGGCGGCGTGAACCGCCCGGCGATTGAAGGGTTGTTGCGTGAGTTCGCCGACCGTGAAGGCGCGGAGATTACCACCGTCTTTAACGGCTGCGGTGTCTTGTGCGCCTCCATGAAAGCCATGGCCGAGGCCAGCAATCCCAGGTTTCCCGATGCCTATTACGCCTGCGACCTCTGCTTTGTGCCGCCGGTGGCGAAGTATTTTCCGGAAGCCGTGGTGCTGACCGAAACCGACATCGGCCTGGCGGTGCAAAAGGGGAATCCGCGCGCGATTCACACTCTTGCCGATCTCGCCCAACCCGGCCTGCGGGTGGGCGTTTGCAACGCGCAACAGAGCACGCTCGGCTTCATCACCCGCGGCCTTTTGCGCCGCGTAAACCTGGAAACCAATGTGCAGAAGAATGTCGTGGTCCAGGTGCCCACCGCCGATTTTCTCATCAACCAATTGCGCGCCGGGGCGCTCGACGCGGCCATTGTGTATCGGGTGAACGCCGCCCCGCAAAACGCGCATCTCGATTACCTCCCACTGGACCAGGCGGGGGCCAAAGCGGTGCAACCGTTCAGCGTGCGCGGCGATTCGGCGCGGCGGCAACTGGCCACCCGGTTGCTGGATTACCTGCGGGCGCACCACTCGCGCTTCGAGACCGCCGGCTTCCGCTGGCGGGGCGAAGCCGCGATCAAAAGCTCCGACATCAAGGTTCCGGACTGGCTGCTGGCAAATGACGCCAAGCTGAACCCGGCCAAGCAGTGAGCCGCCGGGCCTTTGATCCGCTTTGGCTGGTGCTCGGCAGCATCACCGGCACCTATCTCCTGTTCTGGCTGGGGTTATTGGGTGCGGCGGCTGTTCACAGTTCACCCAGCGACCTGTGGCATGCGCTGCAGGCGCGGGAAGTCCGCTACGCCATCGGGCC
>JBAXTC010000143.1:0-13067 GCA_037130375.1 Verrucomicrobiota bacterium
CACATTCCGAGCCACAATTGCCTGATAGGGAGTGGCGGAGGCATCGTCGGCCCTGACGGTTGCGGCGGCGAAAAGCGCGAGCGCCCCCGCTATACAAGCCAGTGTCGTTCCCCCGGATGTCATGGAACCAATATACATCGTTAAGAGGAATTAGACACCACAACGTGATTTAAGTTGCTCACCTTCAACTTGCCAGCGCCCTGCCGCTGATCTATGATGCAGGGGATGTTTGACGCGATTACAGCCGAACTGACGATTGGCACCCAGAAACTTGCGCATTTGCGGAGGTTTCTTTGACGTCCCAGGCGCGCAGAAACGTTTGGGCGAAATCAACGCCCTGATGGCGGCGGAGAAGTTCTGGAACAATCGCGAGCAGGCCCAGAAACTCATCGACGAATCAAACTCGCTTCGGAACAAGACCGACCCGCTGCTCAAGGCGGAGAGGCAGCTTGAGGATTTCCAGGTCATGGTCGAACTGGGCGAAGCCGAGCCGGAAGCAGCCCAGCCTAAAATCCAGAGGGAACTGGAACAGGATTTGGCCCGGTTTTTCAAGGAACTGGACTCGCTGGAGTTGAAGGTCTTTCTGAACGGGCCGCACGACAAGAGCAATTGCATCATGAGCATCAACGCCGGGGCGGGGGGCACCGAGGCGCAGGACTGGGCGGAGATGCTCTCGCGAATGTACCAGCGCTGGGCCGAATCGCGCGGCTGGCAGGTCGAGATCACCGAAGCGCTCCCCGGCGAAACCGCCGGCCTCAAAAGCGTCACCATACTGATGAGCGGCGAGAATGGGTACGGCTTCACCAAAGCCGAGCGCGGCGTGCATCGACTGGTGCGCATCTCGCCGTTCGATTCCAACAAGCGGCGGCATACAAGCTTTGCCAGCGTGGATGTTATCGCAGAAATCGAGGAAGACGACGTGGAGATCGCGATTCCACCCAACGAATTCGCGGTGGACACGTTCCGGTCCGGCGGCAAAGGCGGCCAAAACGTCAACAAGGTTGAAACCGCCGTGCGCATCACACACATTCCGACCGGGTTGGTGGTGGCCTCGCAGAGCCAGCGGTCACAGCATCAGAATCGCGCCACCGCGATGAAGCTTCTGCTCTCGCGCATTTACGCCCAACGGGTGGATGCGCAGAAAGCCGAAATGGAGCGGTTCTACGGCGAGAAGGGCAGCATTTCCTGGGGCAACCAGATTCGTAGCTACGTTTTCCAACCGTATCGGATGGTGAAAGACCTGCGCACCGGCGTCGAAACCAGCAACGTCCAGGCGGTAATGGACGGCGACCTTGACCCGTTCGTAAACGGCTGGCTGCGCGCCGGTTGTCCGCTCAAGCGGATGCAGGGCGTGAAGGATGTCGAAGAGTAATTCCGTGACCGTCCTTGACACTATTGTTGAAGAGAAACAGCGCGAGGTGGCGCGGTTGCCCCAACGCGCGGTGTCGGACGCCGAATTAAAGGGCGCGCTTCAGGCGCGGGGCGACCCGAGGGACTTCGCGGCGGCGTTGCGGCATCCGAAATCCGGCTCGGTGGCGCTGATTGCCGAGGTTAAGAAGGCCTCCCCGTCTGCCGGAGTGATCTGCCCGAACTTCGACCCGGTCCGAATCGCCCGGGAATACGAAACGGCAGGGGCCAGTTGTTTGTCGGTGCTCACGGACGAGAAGTTCTTTCAAGGGTCGCTCGAGTATTTGAAACAAATCCGACGGGCCGTGAAATTGCCGCTGCTGCGCAAGGATTTTGTCATTGATGAGCGGCAAATCCTGGAGGCCATCGAATGGGGCGCCGACGCGATTCTGCTGATTGTGGCAATCCTGAGCGATGCGCAGTTGCAGCGATTCCATAGACTGGCAACGGAGGCGGGTTTGTCGGTGTTGGTCGAGGTGCATGACGAAATCGAGCTGGACCGCGCGCTTTCCGTGCGGGCGGAGTTGATTGGGGTCAATAATCGCAATCTGAAGACTTTCAAGGTTGACCTGGCGACCACCGAACGCCTGGCCGGCCGCTTACACGACTCGACGCCCGCCACCGGCAACCCGCCGTTGCTGGTGGCCGAAAGCGGCATTCACACCCGCGCCGATGTCGAGCGCGTGGCGGGATGTGGCGCCCGAGCCATCCTCGTGGGTGAGTCGTTGATGAAACACGCAGACATCGGCGCCAAAGCTCGCGAGTTGCTGGGCGGCTGAAGGCGCGCTTTCCCCCAGCCCCTACGAGTCCTCCGCGCCTTTGACATCGCCCACGTCGGAACAAACACCGCGTTTTGAAGCAGCCACAAAGTCCAGCATCACTTTGGCCGGCGCGCTCGAGAATTGCTCCTGCGCTTTCGCCAGGGCCGTCCGCAAGTTCAGCCCCTCGCGAAAGAGCACGCGGTAAAGTTGTTTCAGTTCCAGCCGCTCGGCCGGCGTCAACCCGGCGCGGCGCAGGCCAACGGTGTTGAGACCGCAGATGATGTTGACCCCGAGCCCGACCGTGTAGGGCGGCAGATCTTTGCTGGCGGCCGACCCCCCTTGCATCATGGACAGTGTGCCGATGCGCACGAATTGGTGGACAACGCAGTTGCCTGAAACGAAGGCGCGATCATGCACTGTGACATGGCCCGCGAGCAGCACGCCATTGACGAGAATCACCAGGTCGCCCACCTGGCAATTGTGGGCCACGTGGGCATTGGCCATGAGAAAATTGTGCGAGCCGATTACGGTCTCCTCGGCCAATTTGTTCGAGCGATGCACCGTCACATGCTCGCGGAAGACGTTGTGGCTGCCGACCCGGAGCCGGGTGGGCTCGCCGGCGTATTTCAAATCCTGAGGCGCTTCGCCGATCACGCATCCCGCATAAAAGCGGTTGTGCGCGCCAATGGTTGTCCACCCGGTCAGATAAACATGGGGGCCGATGATGCAGTCCGGGCCGACCTCCACGCCTTCATCAATGACAGCATAGGGGCCGACCTGAACCGTAGTGTCCAGCTTCGCCCGGGGATGAATAATAGCGGTCGGATGAATCACAATGCCAAAAATGGAGCAACCAGTCCGGTTGCCAAGTCAAAAGTTCGCATCGCACATAACATAAGCCGCCCACCGGACTATGCCGGGTGGCACAGCACAAGATGGAGTTTGCAACGTGGCGGGAATCGGCATTGGCGGACAGGGCGGAAGTGACATTGATGCCGTGGCCGCCGAAGGCCACAACCTGGTCGCGCTTTGCGACGTCGATGAGAATTATGCCGCCAAGAAGTTCGCGAAATACCCGAAGGCCAGGCAGTTCAAGGATTTTCGCGTCATGTTAGACCAGATGAACAAGGAGATCGACGCCGTGGTGATCGGCACGCCGGATCACACGCACGCAATCATCGCAATGGAAGCCATGAAGCGCCACAAACACGTTTATTGCGAAAAACCGCTGGCCCACAGCATCCACGAAGTGCGGGCGCTCATGAAGGCTGCCGCCAAGTATAAAGTGGTCACCCAACTCGGGAACCAGGGGCATTCCTCCGCTTCCATCCGCCGGCTGTGCGAGTGGGTCTGGGCGGGAGCTGTCGGCCAGGTGCATACCGTTCACGCGGCCTGTGACGCCTTCAAAGAAGTGTATTGCCAGCTTCGCAACCTGGACAAGCTCGATCAGCACTACGATGTCCCCAAAGGCCTGGATTATGATCTATGGATCGGTCCGGTTCCGTTCCGCCCCTACACGCCATTCTGGGTTCCCTGGAATTGGCGCGGCTGGCTGCCCTTTGGCACGGGAACCATCGGCGACTGGTTCTGTCACGTGATCGATCCGACGTTTTGGGCGTTGGACCTGGATGCGCCGACATCCGTCCAAGCCGAGGCCGCCGGTTACGACCCGGCAAAGCAACTCACAACCGGGGCCGTCTCCTGAACTGGCCCTGCCTGATGTTATTTACTCTAACACAAGTCTTGACCAGAAAGCCAAAAAAGAATTTTATTCCCTGTGCATGAGTCTCAAGATTCACAAATACGAATCGTGTCGGCTGTTAACGTTATGAATACAATAAACTTCGCTTTGTCGGGAAAACTGCTTTTGGCTGGAATGCTGGTTGCCGGGTTCGCCGGGCTGCCGGGGGTGGCGCAGGCTGCGCCCAAGAAGGTTTTGGTGGTGACAGTGACCACCGGCTTCAGGCACAGCTCGATTCCCACTGCGGAAAAGGTGCTGGCGGAGCTGGGCAAAGAGAGCAGCGCATTCACTGTGGAATATGCGCGCGTCGAGCCGAATGACCCGCAATTCAAAGGCGCCGATGGCAAGCCGGACAAGGAGAAAGTGAACGCGGCGATTAAGGCGATTCTGGCCGAGAAGATGAGCCCCGCAGCGCTGAAGGAATACGACGCGGTGATTTTTGCCAATACCACCGGTGATTTGCCGCTGCCAGACAACCAGGCATTCCTGGATTGGATTAAATCCGGCAAAGGGTTTGCGGGGATGCACTCGGCTACCGATACATTTCATGGGTTTCAGCCTTACATTGAGATGATCGGCGCCGAGTTCAAGACACATGGGGCGCAGGTGGAGGTGGACGCGATTAACCAGGACCAGGAGTGCCCCGCCTGCCGCCATCTGCCGGCGAACTGGAAGGTGTTCGACGAGATTTACCAGTTCAAGAACTTCGATCGCACAAAAGTGCATGGGTTGCTGACACTGGACAAACATCCCAACGACAAGACGCCGGGGGATTACCCGATTGCCTGGTGCAAGGAATATGGCAAAGGCCGGGTTTTCTATACGTCGCTGGGACATCGCGAGGATGTTTGGGATCCGACTTGGAAGGACCGGAAGAATCCGAAGGAAGTGGCGGAGGCATACCAGGCACATATCCTGGGTGGTATAAAGTGGGCGTTGGGTCTGGAGAAGGGTAACGCAAAGCCACAGAAAGGGGCGGTGGAGTAGGAAGTCTGAAGTCTAAAGTCTGGAGTCTGGAGTTTGCAATTTGCAGTTAATGAGCAGCTTGATATGAACGAGAATGATGCATTTGGGTTTAACCGCCGCGATTTTTTGAAGGGCGGCTCGGCGGCAACAATGATGACGATGCTCGGGGGCGTGGAACTGTTCGCCCAGACCACTACGAACGAGGCCCCGACGGGCTTGACTAAAGTCGCTCCGGTGAAGATGAAAGTGGCGGTGATCGGACTCGGGGTGTGGGGCCGGGAGATCGTCAACACGCTCGCCCGCGTGCCGCAAGCAGACGTCGCCGCTATTTGCGACACCTACCCCGCCGCGTTGAAACGCATCGCGACCGCCGCGCCGGGCGCAGTGCAAACCGAGGACTACAAGACCATTCTCGATAACAAGGACATCAAGGCCGTTGTTATTGCGACACCCACGGGCGGGCACAAGGAGATCGTCCTGGCGGCCTTGAAAGCGGGCAAGCATCTGTATTGCGAAGCGCCGTTGGCCAATGGGATTGAAGAAGCGCGGGAGATTGCGCTGGCGGCCAAGGGGGCAAAGTTGTCGGTTTTTCAAGCGGGCCTCCAGATGCGGTCGGACCCGCAACGGCGTTTCCTGCTGCCGTTCATTCGTTCCGGCGCATTGGGGAAGATGACTGAAGCCCGGGCGCAGTGGCACAAGAAGACGAGTTGGCGATCCAACTCGCCCAACCCCGAGCGCGAGAAGGCGCTCAACTGGCGCTTGAACAAAGCGACTTCGCTCGGCCTGATCGGCGAAATCGGCATCCACCAGATGGACCAGGAAGGCTGGTTTATCAACGCGCTGCCGACGGCGGTGACCGGTTTCGGGTCGATCATGCTGTGGAACGACGGGCGAGATGTGCCGGACACAGTCCAGGTAATCCTGGAGTTTCCTGGCGGAGTGCGCATGATCTACGACGCCACCCTGGCAAACTCGTTTGACGGCGAATACGAGATGCTTTATGGGAGCGATGCAGCGGTGATGATGCGCGAGAGCAAGGCCTGGATGTTCAAGGAAGTGGACTCGCCGCTGTTGGGCTGGGAAGTTTATGCGAGCAAAGTCCAGTTCTACAAAGAGACGGGAATCGCGCTGGTCGCCAATGCGAGCAAAGCGGTGCCCGGGAATGCGCCGGGAGGCCAACCCGCCCAACTGGATCCGTTTTCAAACACCCCACTGTCGCACGCCCTGGAGAACTTTCTCCGCAACGCGCAAGATCTCAATGCCGCCACCGATGATTACAAGGCCAGCTACGGCGCGGACGATGTCGATGGCTTGGTCGAGCACTTGGCAAAAATCCCCCGGCGAGCGGCTGCCAGCTACCTGGAGGGCTTTCAGAGCGTCGTCACTGCGGTCAAGGCCAATGAGGCGGTCACCAGCGGCAAGCGGGTTGAGTTGAATCCGGAATGGTATGAATTGAAGTAATGAGTCCATCGTCGAAATCACTGAATATATCTGACAAGTTAACCAACAAGACTGAACATGAAGAAACACACACTAATTGCGGGACATATCGCCCTGTTGGCGCTGGCAACCCTCTCGTTGCAGGCTGCCGACCAAAAGACAACCTATGCCGCCAGATCGGGCAGCAAAATGAGAATTGAAGGAACTTCCAACGTCCACGATTGGCAGGTGGAAGGCTCCATCATCGGCGGGTTCATGGAGGTCGGTCCCGGCTTTCCCGCCGAGCCAGGCCAGACGGCTGTTCCCGGCAAGATAGAGGCCAAGGCCGAGGCGTTCATCTCGGCGCGTTCACTCCGAAGCATCGAAAAAGATGGCCGCCCTTACAGCGATGCCATGGACGGCATCATGTACGAAAAACTCAAGGCATCGGAAGATCCGGCGACGAAGAAGGTTCCCTATCCAAGGATCGAGTATCGGCTGAGTGAACTCGTGCTCAAAGAATCGCCCAAGGCTAAAGAAGGCCCTTACGTCTTCGATACCAAAGGCGATCTCATGGTCGCCGGAGTCTCAAAAACCATCTCGATGGTGGTGAATGTCACTCCGATGGCGGACAAGAAGGTCAAGATTTCGGGCACCACCACGATCAAGATGACGGACTTCAAAATTGATCCGCCTGCTCCGAAGATTGCGTTGGGCCTCATCAAGACCGGAGATGACGTGAAACTCATCTTCGAGTGGATGCTCGCCCCGAGGAAGGCTCCCGCTGCGGCCAGCAACTAACCCGGTCCCTCCAGCCGAATCGTTCCGAAGCAGGCCGGTCGGTGAAAGTTGAATTCGAGATTTAGGCAGCCACGGCCGGGTTCGGGTTGCGCAAAGAATTCCACGCAACTGTCCTTTTTGCCAGGCCGAGCCCGGCTTCGGCGCGGCGGGCGCGCTTCGAACAGTGCAGTTCATTTCGGCCCTGTTCAAGCGTGTCCAGATCGAGTTCAATGTTGAAAGACCCAGGCTTGACGCGCCGCCCGCGGTTGCCTATGGTTACCCGCTCGTTGAGCGACGGAAACTCAAAGCCAACTCGCCCACTGGATTTTGTCAGCAACTAACGGAAAGGTTTGTTTGTGAATGTAACGGTAGAAAATTTAGCTCCCTGCAAAAAGCTCGTGCGGCTGGAAATCGACGTGCAGAAGGTGGATGAAACCTTCGAGACCGTCACCAAAGATTTTCAGAAGCAGGCGAAGCTGCCAGGTTTTCGCCCGGGCAAAGCTCCGCGCGAGATGGTGATGCGCAAACACGAGAAAGACATTCAGGACGAGGTGAAGCGGAAGCTGATGTCCGAGGCCTATCGCAAAGCGATCGAGGAGCAGAAGCTGGATGTGCTGGGGCAGCCTGACATCGAAGAGATTCAGTTCGGCCGCGGCCAGGCGCTTCAATTCGCGGCCACGATCGAAACGGCGCCCGAATTCGAGCTGCCCGAGTACAAGGGCCTGGTGGCAAAGCGCGAAGTCCGGGCTGTGGCCGAAGAAGATGTCGAAAGGGCGCTCACGGTCCTTCGCGAGCAACGGGTTGCCTTTAAAATGGTGGACCGCACCCTCCAGACCGGGGACATCGCGGTGGTGAACTACACGGGCACCTGCGAGGGCAAACCGATAACAGAACTCGCGCCGACGGCCAAAGGGTTGACCGAGAAGACGAACTTCTGGGTGGAAGCCATCTCAAATTCTTTCATCCCCGGTTTTGCCGATCAGCTCCTCGGCGCGAAAGCGGGTGACAAACGCACAGTCAATGTGGATTTCCCGGCTGATTTCGTAACCCCGCAGATCGCTGGAAAGAAGGGCGTCTATGAAGTCGAAGTCGTCGAGGTGAAAGAGAAAGTCCTGCCGGTGCTCGATGATGAGCTGGCCAAGGCTTACGGTGCGGAGAGTCTGGAGAAGCTGCGCGCGGGGGTGCGGCGCGACTTGGAAAACGAGTTGGATTTCAAACAGAGAAAGGCAATTCGCGGGCAACTGGTGCGCACGTTGTTGGACCGGGTAAATTTTGATCTGCCCGCCTCGGCGGTAGCGCAAGAGACGCGCAACGTTGTTTATAACATCGTGCAGGAGAATTCCAAACGCGGGATTTCGCGCGACCTCATCGAGCAGCAGAAGGAGCAAATTTACTCGGCCGCGACGGACGGAGCCAAGGAACGGGTCAAAGTCGCCTTTCTGCTGCAGAAAATCGCTGAAAAGGAGGACATCAAGGTCGCCCAGGAAGAAATTGCGCAGCGGGTGCAGCACCTGGCGGGACTCTATCAGATCCCGGCCGATAAGTTCCTCAAGGATTTGCAGAAGCGCAACGGTTTGATTGATATATATGATCAAATCATGAACGAGAGAGTGATCGATTTCATCCAGCAGAACGCGAAGATCGAGGACGTGCCGCCCAGGGCAGTCGTGCCAGTCGAAGCCGGGGCATTCAATCCTAGCTGAACTGCCGGCTGGGCCGCGGCGGCACCTCGGCCGGCCGCCAACGAGGTCTCTTGCGGCAGCCCGCCGGGCTGATCCGGTATGCAGTTACTGCGTCCGTCCGAATTTCTTTTCCAGCTCGCGGAAGTTCATTTCGATGAGCGTGGGCCGCCCATGCGGACACGTGTAGGGCATCGCGCAGTGGCGCAGGTCTTCGACGAGACTTTCCAGCTCTGGTCCGGCCAGCGGGTCGTTGGCCTTTACCGCGTGCCGGCAAACGGTCTTGGCCACTGTATGCTCGCCCAGACGTGACGAGTTGACTTCCTGCCCAGCCGCTTTGAGTTCGTCCGCCAGTTCGAGCACGAACCGCCGCGCATCGGAGACCTTCACAAACGGGGGCAAGGCATCCAGCAGGAATGTGCGCTCGCCAAACTCGCTCAAGCCGACCCCAAGCCGCGTCAGCGCCGATAATTGCTCCCGCAGAAAACTTGCATCCCGCACGGATAGCTCGACGGTTTCCGGAAGCAACAGCCGCTGGGATGGCGCCTGGTCATTGTGCTCCAGCCGATCGAGCATTTGCTCGAATAAAATCCGTTCATGCGCCGCGTGTTGATCGAGCAAAACCAAGCCCCGATCGGACTCGAGTACCACGTAAAGCTTGCCAATCACGCCGACCAGGCGCAGGGGAACTTTGAGCAGCGGCACCGGCGCGCCGGGTGGCGGTTGGCTGGCCGCGGTTGACGTGGAAGCGACAGGGGGGCTTTCCGCATCGAGTGTCCTGTGTTGGGTGGCAGCAGCCGGGGCATCGGTCGGCGAACGCAGGGGGAAGGGAGGGAGCGAATGGGCGCGAACCGGAGTTGGTTGAGATGCTGGCGTGGGGAGGGGCGACGCAGGCAGGGGTGGACTCGATAGACTGTCTAAAGGAGGCGTCGTCGTGGAGGGTTTGGGCAACTCGACCGACGGAGGTCTCAGCCGGGAAGGGAAATTCGGCAAAGCGGTTTGCTCCGCCACTGGCGTGGATGGCTCTGACAGCGGTCCGCCAACCACTGAGCTATGACTTTTAACTTTCGGCGCGCCGGCGTGGAAATCGAGCAGCGATTGACGAACAGCCTGGGCGACCAGTCGGCGGACGTCCGCCTCCCGGTGGAATCTCACTTCACGCTTTGCCGGGTGGACATTCACATCCACGGCGGCGGGATCGATTTCCAAGAACAGGCAGCAAACGGGGTAGCGCCCCTTCATGAGCGCGGTGTGATAGCCTTCAAGCAACGCGAAGCTCAGTCCGCGATTCTCCACCGGACGGCGATTGACGAAGATATGCTGGTCCTCGCGGGTGGAGCGCGAAACCCCGGGCGCGCCCATGAAACCCCATAAGCGGCATAAGGTTGGGGGTTGCGGAGCTGCTTCGTCCGGCTCCTGGGGAGACTGGAGCGACATGGAACAATCCACTGGGAGCAGCTTTTGTTCATTACCGTAAAGGGCGCGCAGACGCTCTCGCAGAGCGGCGAGACGCGCCTCGGGGTCGCCGCCACTCTTCACAGCGGGCAATTGCCAGACCAACCGGCCATCCTTTTGGAAGGAGAAAGCAACCTCCGGAAAAGCCAGCGCTGCCAGCGTCAGATAATGCTGAATATGGGCGGATTCTGTTTCCTCCGTGCGCATGAATTTGCGGCGCGCCGGAAGATTGAAGAAAAGCTGGCGCACTTCCACCGATGTGCCGGGCGAGGTCCCCGCTGCTTTGACTTCCAGGATTCTGCCGCCGATGATGATGATTTGCGTGCCTTCGGGCGATTCGCTGGCCCGCTCGAGCGTGGTCAAGGTGAAGCGGCTGACGCTGGCGATGCTGGGCAGTGCCTCACCCCGAAATCCCATCGTGGCAACGGCAGCGAGGTCTTCCGCGCGCCGAATCTTGCTCGTGGCGTGCCGCTCCAAACAGAGCAACGCATCGTCGCGACTCATGCCCAGTCCGTCATCAAGCACCCGAATCAGACTCCGCCCGCCCGCCTGGATTTCCACCGACACGCGGGCGGCTTGCGCATCCAGCGAATTCTCGACCAGCTCTTTGACCACGCTCGCCGGCCGTTCAATTACTTCGCCGGCGGCGATTTGATTCGCCACCTGCTCGGGCAAAAGGCGGATGCGGTTCATCTGCAGTTTCTGGGTGTCGCGGCGGAGCGGCGCAGCGCCATAACGAGTGCGGTGGAAGCCTGGTGAAAAGAAGAGTCAGGACTCATCGCCGTCGCTAATGCTTCACCGGCGCCGCCTGCGAACGATTCTCGCACCGAGGCAATCCAAAGGAAAACACGGCCCCGCGCGGCGGTTCGTTGCGCGCCGTGATCCAGCCGTGATGATCCTGAATAATCCGCTTGCAGATCGATAGGCCGAGGCCGCTGCCGTGTGCCTTGCCGTGCGTGGCGAACGCTTCAAACAACTGGCCGGCGATTTCCGGTGCGATGCCTTCGCCCGTGTCCTCGATTTCAGTGACCACTTCGGTTGGCGTTGCGTGAAAGCGCAAGAAGATTTTACCGCCATCAGGCATCGCATCGGTCGCATTGTGGATCAGATTGTAAAATACCCGGCGCAAGCGTTTCGCGTGGACCAGCAGTTCCACCGCCGGAGGTGAGTTCTCCACCTCGATCGTCACCGACTTCAGGCTCACTTCCGGGCCAAGCTCCTTCACCAGTTGCTGCACAAACGCACCGTAATCGGCTGGCGCGAGCACAACGTCCGATTGTGCTCCCTGGGTGAAGTCGAGGATTTCACCGATCAGATCGCTGATGCGGTCAACCTGTTTGCGAATGCGATCTTTGGCTTGGCGCCGCATCTCCGGCGCTGCTTGTTCCAGGCCCGACATTTCGGCTGTGAGGCCGATGATGTTGAGCGGATTTTTCAAGTCGTGAACGATGGACCGTGCGAAACGGCCGACCGCTGCCAGGCGCTCAGCCTGCAGCAATTCGCGCAGATACTGTTGGTTGAATTCGCGCAACCGATTGCTGATGTCGCGCAGCAAAGCCAGCGCCAACGCCGGCGACCGCTCGACCATCGCCAGCATCTCGGCGCGAGGAATGAAACTGACCGTGGTCTGCTGCCGGGCCACCGCGCAAGCCGACCGCGGCTTGTTCTCGATCACCGCCATCTCGCCAAAAATGTCGCCCGGACCAACCTGGGAAAAAACGAGCCGAACGTCCTTCCCGACAAGTCCCGAAATCTCGACCAACCCGTCCTTCACCACATAAACCCCGTCCCCTTTGTCACCCTCCTTGAATATCTCCTGGCCCGTCGAAAAGGTTTGCTCACGGGTGATCCGGCGCAAAGCCTTCAACTCCGTCGGGTTGAGTTCACAAAAGAGTTTGCAAGCTTCGAGCGTGACCATGCGGATATACTCTAGAAAGAAACCGATTCAGGTAAAGCCATTTGCGGATTCAAGTCAAACTTGACGAGCGTCTCTTGCGAAACTACCTTAATCGCCGGTTGGTGGCCGTAGCTCAGCTTGGTTAGAGCCCCAGATTGTGAATCTGGCTGTCGCGGGTTCAAATCCCGTCGGCCACCCCACTTTCCATGAACCGTGTGGGTTCATGGTTCCAACTCGTGTCAAACATTGAGGTTTTTGACCCATATTGCACTGGGCAGTATTACTCATCGGGATGTGTTTTCGGAATTTGGTTTGGATGGGCGGACGGTGTTGGGATCGGTCTCATGGCAGCAGGAATTCTGGACAGTCTTGTTCGCGTCGGTGTTGACCACCCCTGCGTTACGGACAAAAATGTCCAATGCCACTAGGATTTGATTTCAAAGAATACCCACGAAACCGGTCCAGGCCTTTGTACCAGAGGGACATGCGAGAACAGACCAGCGTTGACAATGTTGGGCTATTGTCGGCCATCCCTCCGGGATGAGGAGGGTCAAATCCTAGCGACATTAGACATTCTTGTCCGCTCCCGAAGCTCAGTCAACCCCCGAAGCTGTCACCAGGCGGATCAAAACCAGCCACCTGACAATTCTCCACAAATTGAGAGTGCTTTCGCAAACAGGCCCCTATGAACAGTTTGCGTAGGTTTGTTCGTGACAAAACCCTCAACAAACGTCTCATCTTGGCTGGGTCGATTTCGCCTAGTCCTGGCTGGTTCGAGCCGCCCCCTGATACCGCTGCACCTCCGTTGCACCTCCGTAGTACTTTTGTAATCGATACGGAGCTACTACGGAGGTAGTGCGGTGTAGTCCGAGCTGCGGGTCGGAGACTTTGGTTGATTGTCGATGTGCTAACTCTGATGGGATCCTGAAACCCAATCCCAAAGCGCCCTCCTATACTGTGGA
>JBAXTC010000144.1:0-13062 GCA_037130375.1 Verrucomicrobiota bacterium
TTCTTGCTGCCAAACCGCTTCACATTCTTGCCCGCCTTGCTGGCGTGTAGTGTGCGCGCGGTGAGGGCATTGGGAATCCGCACATCAAAGGGCAAACCTCGCTGCAATTTGATCTGCCGATAAAGCAGTTGAACAGTTTCAGAAGCGGTCAGCCCCAACTGGGAAAGAATGTCCTCCACCTCACTCTTGAGGCTCGGTTCGATGCGGGTGCGAATCGTCGCGGTTTTACTCATGGCGCTATTGTAGCCCTGTTGTGGCTACAATGCAAGTCAGCTCACTAACTCGACATCATTTGGATTCCCTGGTGTTTCCTGAGGGGAACCGGGCTCGGATGTCGCACGGATGATTGTGCGGTGTCATTGACACCGGGACAGAATTGTGGAATTGTTTTTGAACAGAAACGCGCGTTGTAAGCGACAAGGCACACTATGAAACACGCACCATCAACCGTGCGGCGACGTGGGGGCACGGCAACAATTCTGATGCTCGTTGGACTGTCACTGGCTACAGCGGGATGCCGGACGTTCAATTACACCGACGAGGACATGGAGCGCGAGCGCAAACTCATCTCGGAACGAGTAGCTGGCGGACGCGGATACTGGGCGTGTGTTGAGGACGGCCATGCCGACGGAGGCTACGTCGGCATCAGCGGGTTCCACTTGAACCTCGACAACGACCATTTGAACCTCGGCAAGTTCCACTGCCCGAACTCGGGAGGCGGCGTCTGCCCGCGCAAATGATCGGGTGAGCGGAGGGTTTTGCTTTGGACTGGGAAGGTTACGCATCAGGCAATCGGCAGGCACCTGCTCGAACTCGCAAGAAACTATCCGCCAACAAGCGATAATCCCATGAGAACCACAAAAGGCGCTGGTTGGTCCGCACAGTCCGGATGGTGCTTGCGGTTAGCGGGGGGGTGTCCTCTTTGGTCCATGCCGCGCACCATGCGAGACCAGCCAGACCAGGCATTCGCGCGAGTGCATGAACTCCCCGCTTTCCAACGGCAGCGGTCGGCTGGGGGAACTCCCGGCCGCGCTGGGTTTGTTTGCAACGGCTAACATAAGCGAGGTATGCAGGGTTCAGTTTTCCAGAAGCAAGAAGCGAAAGAACTTCCCCGGCTGCGCGCCGATGGGGATGCTGTTGGTCAGCAGGCCGCCCGTGCCGTTGATGAGGGCGCCTTCGTTGAGCCAACTCGTCACGGGCAGGTTTGTGGCGGACTGGAGTTGGTAGCTCAAACCAATGGCCGACAACCAGATCAGACTCAAATTCCCACCAGTCCGGCTTACGGTCATGGTTGGCGTGGTGAAGTTCACGGTGAAGCCGCCGCTGTAACTCACCGCCATTTCCTGGCCGAACAGGTTCGCGATGTGCGGACCCACAGTGAACGAGTATGCGCCGTTCGCGGATTGCATCGGGAAGCCGATGCGCCACGTCACGCCGCCGCCACCGGTGAGTGTGATCTGGCTGAGGGGAATCGGCCCCGAAGGCGCGGTCAACACGAGGTCGTTGGTGGTGAAGGTGGCTGGGTCAACCGGTTGGTTGAAGGTCACGTCCACGTAACTCACAAAGCGGTTCACCGGATCGCTGGGATATTGCGCAATAACCATCGGAGCGACGTTGGTGCCAAGGTAGATCGTCCCAGCTCCGCCCGGATTGCCGCCGGTGCCGCCGCTCGCGGTCATGGTGCCGATGAAGACATTCGTGCTGGAGTAAATGGCGATTCGTCCGGCACCCCCGCCGCCGGCATAAATATCACCGGTGGCCCCGCCGTTGACAGTAATTGCGCCGTTACCGGCGAGACGACCAACCGTCAGGAAGACGCTGCCACCGGAGCCACCGCTGGCACCGTCCCTCCCGTTGGCCGTCACACGACCCTCCAACAGGAGCGTCCCGGCCACGGTGAGTCGGATCGCGCCGCCACCGGCACCGCCCGGACAGCCGTTGCCGCAGATTGATGCGCCACCGCCGCCACTGCCCAAATCCACGGGCATCGTTTCGAAACCGTATGAGGGACCGCCCGCGTCGCCGCCGCTGGCACCGCCCGGCCCGCCATAGCCCGCACCAGATGCATGGTAGTAGGCGCTGATTCCATGTCCAGGTCCTGTAGCCGAGCCGTAACCGCGGCCATCCACGGCCATCCCGGCACCGGCTTGGATCGTCGCATCTCCCAGCACCGCGACCTGGATTTGCGGACCGCCCACCGGGTGCGTGATCGTGGCATTGGTCGTAATGAGGAGGCTGCCAAGCAGCAGCGCGCCGTCGGGATAGACCGTCGCGTTGGAGAGGATCAACTCGAAGGGCACAGGCGAGGTGATCGGTGTTTCCATTGCATTGGTGCGGCCGGTGCCGTCAACGAGTAGCGCGCCGAACGCCTGGCTGTTTGGCTTCGTGTAAATCGTGCCCGGTCCGCCGCTGTAAGCACTCGCGCCACCCACGCCCCCCACCCCGCCAACGGCGGAGACTGTGCCGGCAAATGTGCTGTTGGCGTAGTAAAGAGCGATTCGTCCGCCACCCCCGCCACCGGCATAAGTGTCGCCGGTGGCGCCACCTGTGGCGGAAATCATTCCGATGCCGGTCAACGTTCCGGCCGACACGAACAGGCTTCCGCCGGAACCTCCGCTGGCTCCGTCCGTGCCATTAGCGGTCAATTGTCCGTTGACGGTCAGGGTGCCATCCACGTTCAGACGGAGGGCCCCGCCGCCAGCGCCGCCCGGACAGCCGTTGCCGCAGACTCCGTCACTGCCGCCACCACTGCCCAGGTCCACTGGCTGAAGCAGCGAGCCATAAACCGTGCCACCGCCCACCCCGGAGTTGCCACCCCACCCGCCGTAGCCGGCCCCCGCCGCGTGGTAATAGTCCGATGTTCCTTTGCCTGGGCCGGCGTCGGTGCCGAATCCTTTGCCATTGGCGGAAATCGCGCCGCCGCCGTCGATGAGCAGATTGCCGTGAATTGTGAGAGCGCAGCTCGCAAGAATCGCGCCGCCATTTTCAACAGTGGCGTTCCCTTGCACCGCGAGGGCAAACCCGGGTTGCGCGGAGGGATAGACCACCATGCCATTGGACGCGACGAGCAGGCTGGCCAGATTCAGCGCAGCTTGCGGACGCACAATGCCAGCATTGGTCACGGTGACATTGAACGCGACGGGCGAGGTGAGCAAGGTCATCGCGCCGTTGGTGCCGCCGTTGTCCACCAGCACATCACCGGTGCCAAGGCTGGCAGCTTTGGTGTAGATGGTGCCGGCCCCGCCACGAGTGCCTCCGGCCCCGCCGAAGGCTGTGGCAGCGCCCGTAAACGTGCTCGTCGTGTAATAGAGCGCGATGCGACCGCCCGCCCCGCCGTTGGCGCCGTCGCCACCGATGGCCCGGATCACACCGCTGCCGGCCAGCATTCCCGCCGTCAAGTAAACGCTCCCGCCTGACCCGCCGGCACCGTAGCCTCCGGCGATGTTCTGGCCGTTGGCGAGGATTTGGCCCAGGACGGTCAGCGTGCCGCCGACACTGAGCCGGACGATGCCGCCGCCCGCGCCGCCCGGTCCGTAGCCGCCATTGCCGCCGCCACTGCCGAAATCGACCGGCGCGGTGATCGAACCGTAATTCGTCCCGCCCAGATCGCCACCGCCTTCCCCGCCGTAGCCCGCACCACCGCCGCCGTAGAATGTGCCGGTGCCTTGGCCCGGCCCGGACTGCGCGCCGTAGCCTTTGGCATCCGAAGAAATTACACCGCCAGCCTCAATCGTCACGTCGCCCGCTACCGTGATCTCCAGACCTGGCAATTGCACCGGCAGGTGGGTCAGTAAACCGTTTGTCGCCACAGTGAGACTGTTCAGCGTCAACGTACTTTTGGGATAAACCACCGCGCGATTGGTGATGACCAGGTTGAACGCGATGGGCGTGCTGATGGGCGTGCTGCCTCCGACCGTGCCGCCGTTGTCCACGATGACCGTCCCCGCCGGCTGGCCCGCGGCCTTCAGATAGAGGGTGCCGGCCCCGCCGCGCGTGCCTCCGGCCCCGCCGAAGGCTGTGGCAGCGCCCGTAAACGTGCTCGTCGTGTAATAGAGCGCGATGCGACCGCCCGCCCCGCCGTTGGCGCCGTCGCCACCGATGGCCCGGATCACACCGCTGCCGGCCAGCATTCCCGCCGTCAAGTAAACGCTCCCGCCTGACCCGCCGGCACCGTAGCCTCCGGCGATGTTCTGGCCGTTGGCGAGGATTTGGCCCAGGACGGTCAGCGTGCCGCCGACACTGAGCCGGACGATGCCGCCGCCCGCGCCGCCCGGTCCGTAGCCGCCATTGCCGCCGCCACTGCCGAAATCGACCGGCGCGGTGATCGAACCGTAATTCGTCCCGCCCAGATCGCCACCGCCTCCCCCGCCGTAGCCCGCGCCGCTGCCGCCGTAGTACGCGCCGGTGCCTTGGCCCGGCCCGGACTGCGCGCTGTAGCCCAATGCTGAGACGTCGATGCGGCTGCCCGCATCGACAGTCACGTCCTGCCCGATCGTCAGGTTCAGCGAGTTCGCCGCCTCGCCTGCCGGGGCGGGCGAGTGCGTCACCACGCCGTTGCTTGTCACCAGCAGGCTGGTGAACGGATGCGGCCCGTTGATCGTGAGGGTGCAGTTGCTCACGATGATGGGCTGGCCATCGTAAGTCGTGTTGCCAACGGCGACGGTGGTGTTGTTGGTGAAGACGATCGCGAGGGCCGCCGTGGTATGCAGCACGAGGGCTGCGGTGAGGGCGATCAGAGCTTTGTTAGCATTCATGTTGTTATGGTTTTGTTATGTGTTGTGGTTGAAACTTGGAAGTTAGTTGCCCAACAACAGCGGACGGAAGAGCTTGGTTGGGACTGGAAAGGGGGCAGCCATCGTTTGGCCTCTGAAAGGAGGAAAGCTATGGCTGATCCGAACTGCCTCGACTTGGGATGGTCAGCGTGGTTGGTAAGCATAAAGCAGTTTTATCCTTGAAGGCAGTGGAAGTCAAGCTCCCCCTGTTCCATCGGTCTCACAGTGCGCATCTCAGATTGTTCCAAAACCACCACCCTGGGTAATTGGAGCGCGGACATTCTTGTCCGCTCCCGGAGCTCAGTCAACCCCGAAGCGGACAGGAATGTCCGCGCGGGCGCAGGACAGAATTATTCGAGAGCAACATCTAACTTCTCGGCCGAGAGGATAAGACCATTTCGCCGGACTCTCCCCGACCGAAAAGTCACTCGACCAGTCGCTTTTACAGAAACGGTTGGACTTGACCGTTCAGTCAAGTGATCTGGGCGTCGGTGATCTGGCCGGCCAAATCACACAACGCGTGGTAGTAATCGTCCTTGGAGAGGCCGAGCGCATGGCAGCCGAAGGTTTCCGCATCGTCGCTCGAAGCGAACTCGCCATAGTTGACCAGCACCAGTTGGTAGAGCACCACCCAGGGCACTTGGGGAAGCTGCGTCGCAAAAACCGGGTGGATGCAGATGGTGAAACCCTCTTCCGGCCGCGTCCCTTTGGCGACGGGATGGGCCATCTCGCCGGCCAGCAGCGGTTGCGCATCGAACCGGACCTCGCACGGGTAGCGGGTGCAAGCCCGATCCTCGAGGATTTGCAGCAACTCGCTCCAACCGATATGCGGTCCGTACTTCTCGTGAATCTCAGCGCCCTTGGCTGCCAGGTGGGCGTTCAGGGACTGCCGGGCGTCGTCAATGGCAAGCCGCCTGCCCATGACCGAGAGACGGAGTTTGACCTGAGCCGATTGCCGGCGCTGTGTTGCCCTCGTTAGCCTGGCAAAGCCGACCTTGCAGGATCGGGATCGCCATGCGCAGGAAGATGGTGTAGGTAAGCAAACCGAAGGCCCAAATCCCGAGGCACACGAGAGTTTCATTGACTGAAGGGGAGTATTCCACCATCTCGCCCAGTGGCGTAGGGATGAAACCGGGCACCACCAGCCCCATGCCCTTTTCAATCCAGATTCCCACGATGGCCAGCAGGCAAGCAATATTGAGGTACTTGAGGCTCTTGCTCAATGGGAGGATCAGCAGCGCCATCGACACGAAGTTGAAGGCGATGGCGGTCCAAATCCAAGGCACCAGCGCGTGGTAGCCGTGGAGGCCGAAGTACAAATAATTGGAAGACGCCACGTGAGAGGTGCGCGTGTAAAACTCTTTGAAGATTTCGTTCGCCAGCAGGAACACGTTGATGAGCATCGAGACCTGGACGATGCTGCGCAACGTCAACAGGGCCTTGTCACCTATGCGATAGTCGGTAACCCGGCGAATAATTTGCAGCGCGAGAATAATGAGCGCGGGGCCGGCGGTGAAGGCTGAGGCGAGGAAACGGGGTCCCACGATTGAGGAATTCCAGAAAGGCCGACCGCCCAGACCGACGTAAAGGAACGCAGTCACGGTATGAATGGACACGGCCCAAACAATCGCAATAAAAACAAAGGGAATGTAGAACCACGTCGCCGGCCGCTTCCCGATGTACCGGCAGTAAAGCAAATAGCCGCAGATATGCACGTTGAGCAGCAGGTAGCCGTTCAACACAATCACGTCCCAGCTCAACATCGAACCGGGGAAGTTGAACTGGCCAATGCCCGGTATTAAATGCCAGAACCGGTCTGGCCGACCCAAATCCACTGTCACAAACGCCAGGCACATGAGGATCGCCGCCACCGCCAGCAACTCGCCAAAGATGACCAGATCGTGCAGTTCCTTGTTGTTGTAGATATAGACCGGGATGACGAGCATGGCGGCAGCGGCGGCGACGCCGACCATGAACGTGAAGTTGGCGATGTACACTCCCCAGGAAACCTGGTCGCTCATGCCGGTAGTGATCAGGCCATTCACGAACTGTCTGGCATAAGCATTGATGCCGAGCAGGACTATGATGCTAAGGATTCCCATCCAACTGTAATACCGCCAGTCGCCCACAAAGGCGATGCGGGCGCAGCGCCAGAGAAAAACCAGATAATTCTTCGTTTTGGTCTTCAGGCTGGTCATACGTCAAAGTAGTAAAAGAACCGCGGCGATGTCCCAAGTTCCTCTTTTAATTGGATGAATACCCGTTTGGTCTTCAGGATGTAGGAAACCTCGCTGTCGGGGTCCAGGACGTTCCCGAACTTCCGGGCGCCGGCTGGACAGACTTCCAGGCATGCCGGGTATCTTCCCTGCCGGGTGCGCTGGATGCAGAAATGGCATTTCTCCATCACTCCCTGCGGCCGCGGACGATTGCCCAGGTAGGACATTTCGGGATTGAGCCGCTCTTTCGGAATCGAGGGCTTTGTCCAGTTGAATCGGCGCGCGAAATAAGGACAGGCCGCTTCGCAATAACGGCAGCCGATGCACCAATTGTAATCAATCACCGTAATGCCATCGGTCTCCTGCCAGGTCGCCTTGACCGGGCAGACCTTGACACACGGCGGATTCTTGCATTGCTGACATTGCACGGGCATGTAGAAGAAGCCTTTTTCCGGCACCGAAGCCGGGGCGTAATTGTGGTCGCCCTTCTCCATATCGAGCGAACCGTGCGGCATCTTCAGCACGCGGATATATTGGATTTCCGGGTCACGCGACTGGTTGTTTTCCGCAACGCACGCATGAACGCATTTGCGGCAGCCGATGCACCGGGTGAGGTTCAGGCAATAAACAAACTCCACCCCGTCCAGCGGTTTGTAATCATGCACGTGCGGGCGGATTTGGTATTGCTGCTCCACCTCGCGTGTGATGCGGTCCAGGACTTTCTCCATCTCCTTGGGCGTCAGCTCTTTGTAGTATTTCTGCAGGAACTGGTCCACGGACAGGTAGCCGTTCAGATGCCGCAGCGGGGCGAGGCTGGCAGCCAGCGCTGCGATGCCGGACGCCAATACCGCCGAGTTGCGCAGGAAACCGCGTCGGGACACCTCACCGGAGGGGGGAGCGGCGCTGGAAGGTTTGGCGTCAGACATTAATCGTTCCTTTCTGGTTGGGCGGGCGGTTTGGCTGGCGGGTGCAGCGAGTGCGGTCCCGGCGCCGGTTGGCGCGAGGGAAAGGGCGGCGAATGCGGGTTGTGACAGGAGGTGCAGACCTTCCGGTCCATCTTGTCAGTCTCCCCCGGGGCCCTCTTCCAGTAGCCACTCGTGCGGCCATGCACGCCCGCCTCCCAATCGCGATAGGTCGGGCCATGGCAACTGCCGCACAGGGCCGGGCTTTCAACGATCTTCAACTGGCGGCCATCACGCGTCTGCAACAACTCCAAATTGGTCTCGTCGTGGCAATTAAAACAATTGTTGTTGCGTTTGTGACGCCCATGACCCATGACGATGTCGTCATGCGCTTTGTCCACGATCACGTTGCCCTCGGCGTCCAGCTTGAGCTTCAAAGGTTTTTTCTTCTCGTGGCAGACGTAGCAGTCCAAGCCGGACGTGTCCCCGCCAGACCGGGTCAGGTCCGCGGCTGACATCCTGGCGGTGGCGGTACTGATGAAGTTCGTGTCCACCAGCGGGATCGGCGGTGCTTTAGCGGGATGGCCCCAGAGATCGAGGCAGAACGCTGCGCTGAGTCCCAGAAAGGCCAGGCTCAAGCCCGTCAAAACCCAAGAGATTCTTGCAGCAGCATTCATTTAGTTCATAAGCTGCATTTCACTCGCCTAGCCCGCCTTACATTCCTTGGCGAAGCCTGACCATTTATTGCTTTGTGAGTGACGAGCAAGTGTGCGCAGAGTGTATATTTTAACGCTCGACAACAACGTCTTGTCCGAACTGTGGAAGGAAAAGCCCGACCCGAATGTCCGGGCCTGGTTCTTCTCCTCTGCCCCTTTACGGTCGGTCGTATTTGCGGAAGAGCGCTCGCGCCAGGTCAAAACTTTTGCTATGAGGCTCCTTATCCAGACAATAGGTGACAACGCCGTCACATCTGCTGTCCTGCCAGCCCCTGCGTGATCGTTGCCACCAGGAAGGGCCAACGTCCGGTTCAGGCTTGAATGGCTGCCCGCGGCTGAGGTGTGCCGCGATCAAGAGCTGGGGGGATATATTTGCCCACAAGTTTCTCGACTCCAGCCATCAACTCGGGCAGGTGGCCTTGGACCAGCGCGTGCTCCGTCGCGCGGAACCGATGAAACGGTTCGGCCATAAAGTCGTCGCAAACGCCCAGGCAAGCCAAGGCACACTTGATTCCCTTGATGATCGCCGAAGGGTGGCGTCCGATGTGATAGAGCGACTTGCCGATGAGCAGGATCTGGGATTGAAGCTGTTGGGAGCGGGGAATATCACCGGCGCGAACCGCTTCACAAAGTTGCACGTAGAGCTTCGGGAAAACGTTTGCGCCTCCCGACACACCCCCGTGGCCACCAGCGTCAAGTGCCTCCGCCAGCAGTCCTTCCTGGCCAATCAGCAGGGTCCAGTCGGGGCGCTGTTTCAGCAGGCCGGCGGCTTGGCGGAAATAGTTCATGTTGCCGGAACTGTCTTTGAGGCCAATGATGCGCGGTTGCTCCAAGGCCCATTGGAGAACTCCGAGTTCGTATTGGACTTTCGTCAGTGCAGGCATGTTATAAAGAAACAGCGGCAGGGGCAATTCAGCGATGATATGGCCCAAGTACTCCTGCAGTTCAGGCTGGCCGGCCGGCAGGTAATACGGCGGGGCGAGCACCAGTGCGTCCGCGCCGGCGGACGCTGCATGCCGGGCAAGGCTCAGCGATTCGACAAAGGCAGTATCCGTGAAGCCGACCAGGACGGGCACGCGGCCCCGGACCTGCCGGCAAGTCTGCTCCACTAATTTGCGGCGGAGACGGTAGCTGAGGCTCGGGCCTTCACCCGTCGTGCCAAGAATGAACAGGCCGCTCACGCCGCCCTCCAGGATATGCTCAATGAGCCGTTCCAACCCGGCGAGATCCAGTTCGTCAGGCCCGCGCAATGGGGTCACCACCGGAGGGACAATTCCAGTCAAAGGTAATTTCACAATATAGCCATTTCTGCCCCGCGACAGCAACCGCCGCGAGCAATATCAACGGCGGGTTTTCCCCGCCCCGGTTGCAGCATCGCATAAGTCCGGCGGGCGGGCGTTCAAGATTCTCCATTGGACTAAATCGGAAGCAGGAGGGCGGAACACCGGCCTGGCACGGACGCCGGTGATTTCGGTTTTGATGATTCCCTGATGGAAAGGCTGCTCGACCCGCTCTGTTGCGGGCGGGAGAGATCGCTTCGGGCATCGGCGGAGTTCAAGCCCGGCACGGGGATGGGTCCGGCACTGTGTTTGAAATAATCCAATGGACGATTTCAAACGACTTAACTTTGAACTGAATTACAATCAACTTGTAATGAATGCATCTGAGTCCTGATACTTCCAATCGTCGAATTATAATATGCACCTGCAATTAACGAATCTAGAATGCGGAACTTTCAACCGCCGCCGCGGTTTCACGTTGATTGAATTGCTGGTGGTCATCGCCATCATCGCCATCCTGGCGGCGCTGCTGCTGCCGGCCCTCGGCCGCGCGAGGCTCAAGTCCCAGGCGGTTCAATGCATGAACAATGGTCGCCAGATGATGATAGCCGCGCGACTTTACGCCGATGATAACGCGGATCGCCTCCCGTCCGCCTATGGTCGCGGCCCTACGAGCGATTGGATTCCGAGCGGCGACATGAGCTGGACTGGGAATGCAGTGCAGGATGGCGCGAACCCGGTCAATTGGAACGTGGATCTCGTGGTGAAGAAAAGTTTGTTCTGGCCGTATTGCGGGAACAGTCCTGGCATTTGGAGGTGTCCGGGGGACAATCAGTATCTCTGCCGGGTACCGTCCGGGACATACGCCGGGCAGGCGCTGCCGCGGCAGCGGAGCATGTCCATGCTCAGTTGGTTTAACGGCTCGGATGCTGACAGTTTTGCCGGGTCATTCGGATACACGAAGTACAGCAAAATGACTCAGGTCTTAAACCCTGGGCCATCATTGACGATTCTTTTTCTGGATGAAAGATGCGACAGCATCAACGACGGCGAGTGGTGCAGCGCCATGAGCGGCTGGCCAGATCAACCTAACTCCTGGATCATGGTTGATTTTCCGGGGAGCTACCACGGGGGAGCCGGGGGAATTTCGTTTGTAGATGGCCACGCGGAAATCCACAAATGGAAAGACTCCAGGACAACGCCGCCTATAGGCCGCCTTGTTGGGTTGAACGTGCTCTCGCCCAAGAACCAGGATGTTTATTGGATCATGGAACATTCCACCCGGAAACCCTGAACGAAGGCGAAGCATGAGAACGACCTGCTGGATGTGTGCGTTGGTGGCCGGATTGATTCTTGGGGGGTGCAAGAAATCTGAAACCGCAGTGATGACTCGCGAGTTTTCTGGAGTTCAGATGGACTGGCCGAAATTGGATGTGGAGTTCGTGAATGTCAGCCCGGATCTGCAGGCCCAAGTCTCCCTCGTAAAACGGGCCTTCCGCTACTCACAATTCCCCCAGGCAATCGTGGAATTGGAGAAGCTGGCCAAGTTTCCAAATCTCACCGCGCCGCAGCAGAAGCTGGTGAGCAATCTGCTCGAACAGACCCGGCAGGTGATGGCCAAGGCCCCGCCGCCGGGGCAGTGAGAGTTATGATTGCTTCACCTCGACGACGCAAATCTGATTTGCGAACTCGCGGGGTGACGGGAGCCGGCACATAAAGGCGATCTTTTTGCCGTCAGGCGAGAAGACACAGGCTTCCGCGCGAGGGGCCGAGCCATCATCCGTCCGTGCGGTGAGACGCCTGGTTTGGCCGGTAGTCACGTCGGTTATGCAAACGCTGTTATCCATGACGTGCGCTATCTGTCGCCCATCCGGACTCCACGTGAAGGCAGAAGCCACGGGCCAGGAATTCCTTGTGATCTGCCGGGGTGAACCGCCTGTGGGCGAGATTGTCCAGAACTGAGCGACCCCGGCTTCATCTTTCATCAGAAATGCGATTTGGGAACCGTCGGGCGAACTGCGCAACCAGTGGCGTGGACCCTGGATGCCCGGGAAACGGCGATCCGCGGTGAACGTGAGCCGCCGTTGAATAGCGCCTCTGGGCGGATAAGGAGCGCGGGTTTCCGTGCCGCACAAAGGGCCGTCCCCGGGTTGGGTCGGGTCACCGGGCAAATCGACGATGAAGACCTCCGAGAGCGTTTCACCTTTCTGGCTCAGCACCTGGCCTTGAAATGCCAGCGCATGTTGTTGGCGGGCACCGTCCTGGCGGACGTAGCCGTTGGTCCCCACCCAGCCTTCCTCGCAAGCACGGTTGATTTCATCCGAACCCGGTTTGGGTTGGGCGGTGGTGCGAGCGGCGAGCACCGTGAAATAGTCAGCGTCCTGGTTTCGCGGGTTGGAATGGGAAACCCGCACCGGTTTTCCAGGAATGCTTACGCCGAGGCTGCGTTGATTGATGTCATTGGCGGTCGTTGCAGATTTGAACTGAGCCAGGGTATGGTCTTCGTAGGTAAAGCTGACCCACTGTCCAGCGGGATCCCAAACATGCACATGCGAGCCGCCCCGTAATGCGCCCGGTGTAAAGGGAGGGGTGATGTCCCGCGCATCGAGGTTGGTTTTGATTCCCGGCTTGTTGACATCCACCACAACGCCCTGGCGATGCCAGAAGCAATATTGCCAGTCAGCGGTGGGATGCTCGGGGCCGAGAATGAAAGCGACCTTCCATTCGTGCGGGTGGAATGTCACCACTCCGCAGCGGGCATCATTCCTGCCCCGATACACCTCCTTCACCTCGCCCGTCGAAACATTCACCATCTCGATGGTTTCGCCGCCAAACACCGAGCCTTCGTGGTCCGGGCGGGTGTCGTAAACAATCCATTGGCCATCGGGCGACCAGATTCCGGTGTTGGAAATAATGCGTCCCCGGACCCCCTGCGTAACTTGATGGCCGAGACCGGCGGGGGAAGATGTCGGAGAAGGGGTTGACGAGTTCGAGGCATGGGTCAAGTTGGTCATAAGCAGGAAGGCAGCAGGCAGCAGTTGGGCTATGGAACCAAGAGTCACGCCTCGATCGATAGCACACCTATCCAGCCCGGCAAGTCGAAACTCACACGCGATGGGCTCGGACAGGGTGGTTTCAAGAAATCGTAGCCGCCGACGGCAGTCGGCGCTAACACT